>NZ_VPAV01000023.1:0-33923 GCF_013418995.1 Acinetobacter sp. YH12106 | reverse complement strand
GATACAAAATAATTCGGTAATATAGTCCATGAAAAAGCCTTGCTCTGAAATGTTTTGTCTTCGTAACCAAGATATTACAGATGCTAAGGCTTTTTTTTATTTATTTTTTATGTCGAACTCAGGTTAATCTAGAGTATCTTATCTACATAATAAAAAAGGACGCCTCAGCGTCCTTTTTTACTTTCACTCAATTAATCAAACAAACGATCAAAGAATGATTTTTTCTTTGGTGATGATTTGCTATCTTCACCATCCATGGTTTCTTGCAGTTCTTTTAACAGTTCACGTTGACGTGCACTTAAATTAACTGGTGTTTCCACTACAATACGGCACAGCAAGTCACCTTGCATGCTGGTACGTACCGGTTTAACACCCTTACCACGTAAGCGGAACAGTTTACCCGTTTGCGTCCCTTCAGGAATTTTCAGGCTTACTCGACCGTCTAGAGTCGGAATCTGAACCTCCTTACCTAACGCTGCATCGGCGATTGAAACCGGCACATCCATATACAGGTCAGCACCATCACGCTGGAAGATTTCATGCTCACGCACCACCACTTCTACGTACAAGTCACCTGACTGACCATCACGGATTGCTTCACCCTTACCGGTCAAGCGAACGCGGTCGCCATTATCCACACCCGCAGGAATAGTGACTTCCAGAGTTTGCTGACGATCCGACACACCTGAACCATGACATTTATTACATGGGTTCTTGATGATCTTGCCCTGACCACGACAGGTACTACAAGTTTGCTGTACGGAGAAGAAACCTTGCTGCATGCGCACTTGACCAGCACCATGACAGGTACGGCAGGTTTCTACATCGTTTGGATTTTTTGAACCCTTACCATCACAGGCATCACACGGTGCCGGTGCAGTAAAGGTAATGGTTTTCTTGACGCCTTTGACCGCTTCTTCCAGGGTCAGTTCCATCACATAGCGTAAGTCAGAACCACGGCGTGCACGTTGCTGGCCACGACCACCGCCGCCACCAAAAGCGCCACCGAAAATATCACCGAACTGGCTAAAAATATCTTCTGCGCTGAAACCACCGCCGAAGCCGCCACCACCGCCCATACCACCTTCAAAGGCCTGATGGCCCATACGGTCGTACATGCTGCGCTTTTCACCATCAGAGAGCACTTCATAGGCTTCTGCTGCTTCTTTGAATTTATCTTCAGCTTCAGCATTGTCCGGGTTACGGTCTGGATGATATTTCATCGCCAACTTACGGTAGGCTTTTTTGATTTCATCATCACTAGCGGTTTTAGCGACGCCCAAAACCTCATAATAATCACGTTTAGCCATGTCTGGCGATGCTCCTCACGGAATTTTGTTTAATATTCAACTGAGGTCTGAAATTGGGGTCAAACCGAGTTTTACAAGGGGAAATATGAAAAAAATTATACGCTTTAGAACACAGCTTTATTTTGAGAGAATTTATAGATACCTTTAAACCAGGCATTGATCAGGAAAATAAAGGCAATAAAGCTGAAAATCACCCCGGTCACCACACAGGCTTTGACCCATAACTGGCTGTCCCAGGCAAAGAAAAATAGTGGAATAAACCACAGCGCAGCGAAAATCGCCAAAATGGTATAAATCACGATATTACGCATGATCCACAGCGCCTGTGCCTGTAACCAGACCTCGGCATAATCAACCTGGGTAACTTTACGTGCGAACCAGTAGGCCAATAGTCCACTAAACAGGGTAAATAAGGCCAAAAACATGAAGACATAAGCCATCGCTACGGAACGTCGCATCTTGGTTAATGTAGTTTGAGTCATGTTTGGTTCAACCTCGTTACCGTATTGGCAGCTCAGCCAATGCAGCAATTACTTATTTTTTTAAATTATAAAAATCTCAGGTGCTACTATATTGAAAATTTCCAAATTTCGCACCTGAAATTATGACAAATTTAAACAGAATTTAAACTTTTTTTCACTTTAAACCACTGTGCATATAGTGCAGGCAGGAAAAACAGGGTCAATAATGTTGCCACAATCAAACCACCCATAATCGCCACCGCCATTGGCCCGAAGAAAATACTACGGGACAAGGGAATCATGGCCAGAACCGCAGCCAGTGCGGTCAATATGATCGGACGACAACGGCGTACTGTGGCATTGATGATGGCATCCCACTGCGACTCTCCGGCCTGAATATCCTGCTCAATCTGATCGATCAAAATCAGCGAATTGCGCATGATCATTCCGGATAATGCAATCGTTCCGAGCATCGCAACAAAGCCGAAAGGTTTATTGAAAATTAACAGGAATAACACCACTCCGATAATGCCCAAAGGTGCGGTCAGGAACACAATAAAGGCCCGTGAGATGCTTTTGAGCTGAATCATCAGCAAGGTCATGACGACTGCGAGAAATAAAGGCATGCCGGCATTAACCGAATTCTGTCCGCGAGCCGATTCCTCAACTGTGCCGCCCACTTGCAGCAGATAGCCATTCGGCAGCTCTGCCCGGATTTTTTCTAGTGGCTCTTTGAGTTCATTAACCACAGTAGCGGGCTGCAACTTGCTACGAATATCGGCACGCACAGTAATGGTCGGTAAACGATTCCGATGCCAGATCAGACCTTCTTCAAAGCTGTATTCAATTTTGGCCAGCTGCGCCAACGGTACCGATGTACCGGTTTCGGTCGGAACAGCCAGACTGGCTAAAGATGCTACCTCCACCCGTTCAGCCTGAGCACCACGTAAACGGATTTCAATCAATTCACGTTTTTCACGGTACTGATCAATACCAGCCCCCAAAATCGAGCTGTTGAGTACATTGGCCAGTTCACTGCTGCTCACCCCAAGCTGACGGGCACGATCCTGATCAATCTGCAATTTGATGACTTTACTCGGCTCGCCCCAGTCCAGATGCACATTGGTGGTATTCGGATTTTCTCCCACGGTAGCTGCAACTTTCTGTGCCCATTCACGCACCAACCCCAAGTCTTCCCCCGATACCCGGAACTGCAGTGGATAACCCACCGGTGGGCCATTTTCCAGCAAAGACACCCGGGTACGCACTTCTGGCAATAACTTTCGAATCTGATCACTTAAGGATTTACGGATTTCATTTCGATCCTCTAAAGAGGATGCCAGCACTACAAACTGGGCAAAACTGGTTTGCGGCAACTGCTGATCGAGCGGTAAATAGAAACGCGGCGATCCCATCCCAACATAAGCCACATAGTTATCAATGCCCTCTTGTTTCGATAAAAAGGCTTCGACTTTTTTTACTGCAGCTTCAGTGGCTTTCAGTGATGCGCCTTCTTCAAGTTTGAGATCCACCAAAATTTCAGCCCGATTCGAGGGCGGGAAAAATTGCTGTGGCACCAGCTTAAACATTAAAATGGAGAGAATAAAAATTCCTACCGTTGCTGTAATCACGGTCTTACGATAGGTCACACAGGTATTTACCCAACGGCGAAAACCTTGATAAAACCGGGTTTGATAAGGGTCATGCTGTTCGCCGGCATGATGCACGACCGGCTGGGGTTCGGGCTGCTTGCGCAAACGCGCCCAAAGGCGCTGATACCACGGCGCTTTTTGTATCAAGTCTTTGTTGAAATTGGGCAGCAGTTTATCGCCCAGATAAGGCACAAATAACACCGCGGCAATCCAGGACATCAGCAGTGCAATCGTGACCACCTGAAAAATAGAACGGGTATATTCACCGGTACTCGATGCTGCTGTGGCAATCGGTAAAAATCCGGCGGCGGTAATCAGGGTGCCGGTCAGCATTGGAAAGGCGGTGGTTTTCCAGGTAAAGCCTGCCGCCTCAAGCCGGCTATAGCCCTGCTCCATTTTAATCGCCATCATTTCAATGGCAATAATCGCATCATCGACCAGAAGACCGAGTGCCAGAATCAGGGCACCCAAGGAAATTTTATGCAGGCCGACATCAAATAAATGCATGCCGGCAAAGGTCATGGCTAATACTAGCGGAATCGAAAAGGCCACCACCAGTCCGGTACGAAAACCCAGCGAGAAGAAACTGACCAGCAGCACAATAATTACTGCCTCTGCCAGCACTTTCATAAATTCGTTAATGCTGCGTTTGACTGCCACTGGCTGATCGGAGACTTTTTGCAGCTCCATGCCAAGGGGCAAGGTTTTTTGCAGACGGGCAAATTCCTGTTCCAGATGTTTGCCCAGTGCCAGAATATCGCCGCCTTTGCGCATGGACACGGCAATACCAATGCCATTTTCAGCCATAAAACGCATCCGGGGTTGGGCCGGATCACTAAAGCCGCGATAGATCTCAGCAACATCTCCCAGCTGAATGGTTTTGCCATTTATCAAAAGTGGCAGTTGCTGTAATTCTTCAATACTGTTTAAGGCACCGCTGACCCGAACCTGAATCCGGTCTGAGCCGGTTTCAAAAAAACCGGCATGGGTCATGGCATTTTGCTGCTGCAAAGCCTGCTGAATGGCGCTGACTGGAACTCCGAGCTGGATAGCTTTGGTGTTGGAAATCTCAATCCAGATTTTCTGGTCTTGCAGGCCGATTAAATCGACTTTGGCGACATCTTTGACCCGTTGCAGTTGTAGCTGCAAACGGTCGGCGTATTCCTTGAGGGTCGCATAATCGAAGTCTTTGCCTTTGAGCACATAGATATTGCCAAAGGTATCGCCGAATTCATCATTAAAGAATGGGCCTTGTACTCCTTGCGGCAATTCATGCCGGATATCGCTGACTTTCTTGCGCACGTTATACCAGACATCGGCCACATCTTTCGAAGCCAGAGAATCCTTGGCAATAAAGGTCACCATGGATTCCCCCGGACGCGAATAGGCCATGATGCGGTCATATTGCCCCGTGGTCATCAGTTCCTTTTCAATCCGATCCGTGACCTGTAAGGACACTTCTTTGGCACTGGCACCCGGCCAGTAGGTCTGAATGACCATCACTTTAAAGGTAAAAGGCGGATCTTCACTTTGCGACAGCTGGGAATAGGACACGATGCCAATCAGCCCGAGCAGGATCATAAAATACAGTACTAGGCCCTTATTCTTTAAAGCCCATTCCGACAGGTTAAAGTTCATATTTAACTCCCTGCCTGAACGGTCACAGGACGGTTTTCACGATTAATCGGATTGATTTTTTGCTGGTCACGCAGCAAATGTACGCCGCCAATCACCACATAATCTTCCGCTTTCAGGCCACTGAGTACCGGTACGCTATCGCGACCATAAGCCCCTAAAGTCACCGGGACTTTGTGTACAGTATGATCCGGCTTGACCAGCATCACATAGGCTTGTTGATCTGTGGCTGAGACACTGGACAGCGGTACACTGAGCCTATTGTCCCGGCTGTGCTGAAAAAACACCCGGGCACTTTGTCCGAGCTGGATCTGAGCATTGCCTTCGCGCAGTGAGACTTTGACCCGGAAGGTACGGGACTGGTCTGCGGCTGGTGATATTTCACGGACAAAGGCACTAAATTTTTCTTCAGGTTTGGACCATAAAGTCACCGTGGCAGGCTGTCCGACCTTGACCTCTGAAATGGCCTGTTCCGGCACGCCAATCACCACTTCACGCTCACCGGAAATGGCTAACTCATATGCCGCTTGCCCGGCTGCGACCACCTGACCCGTTTCGATATTGCGTGCCGTGATCACGCCATTTTTAGTGGCAATCAGCTGGTTATAAGTGGTCTGGTTTTTGGCAGTATCATAATTGGATTGCGCCTGTTTCAGACTCGACTGTGCAGCTTTATATTGATTATCGATGGCATCATATTGCGAGCGACTCACGGCATTGACCGGTAACAGCTGCTTGAAACGCTGTAGTTCATCCTGAGCAATTTTACTGGCAGACTGCGCGTTTTCCAGCTGGGCACGTGCCGCATTCAGCTGCAACTGGGCATCTTTTACATCCAGTGTTGCCAGCACCTGTCCGACTTTGACTTGGTCCCCGACATCGACGAAGCGCTGGGTCACCTGTCCCGCTACCCGAAAGGCCAGTGCTGTTTGCTGACGCGCCTGCACGTCGCCGGCATAACTTTTCAGTTCATGCTGTGAAGTGCTCGGTGTGGTCACCATGACAAAGGGAACTTCCTGTTCTGCTGCAGCAGTATCTTTGCTGCACCCGGTTAAGGTCACGCTGCAAAGCACCACCATGCTAGCCAATACGCTGTAAATCCTGCTCATCTTATTCGCTCTTATCTGATCGTCTTTTTTAGGGCAAACTATGCTGATATATTGAATTGCTTGTTTTTTAATTAATATACCACCCGGTACACTAATTATAACTCAAGCTTCAAAGCAATGACCGTATTGACTTTTTTTGGAAGAAATTGTGCAAATACCTGTAGGACGACCCAAGGATCTGGAAAAGCGTCAGCGCATCCTGAGTGTGGCCAAAGCGCTGTTTTTAGCGCATGGTTATCATGCCTCTAGCATGAACCAGATTGCACGTGAGGCAGGTGTGACCAAGCTGACGGTCTATAACCATTTTCAGGACAAGGCAACCCTGTTTAGCTGTGCCATTGAAGATACCTGTGAAGCCATTCTGCATGAACATCCTCAGCTCTTGCAGCCAAGCAGTGACTTTGCGCAGGAGTTTTATCAGGCCTGTCAGCGCGCTTTAAATATTATTCATTTACCGGAAGCGATCAAGCTGGACCTGCTACTGATGGAACTGGCCTCGCAGCAAAGTCCTCTGGCAGAACAGTTTTATCAGGCCTCACATAGCAAACTGGATGCAGTCTGGAATGATTTTTTTACCCTGGCCCAGCAGTACCGCTTTATTCAGGTTGATCTTCCAGAAAAACAGACCGAGCTGATCGTATCCCTGCTGACCGGAACACGTCATCAAAAAATCCTGCTCGGACTTACAGCTCCGCCCTCCAGTACAGAACAGCAGCAGATCATTAGTCAGGCGATTGAATTGTTTATGCTGAAATATGCCATTGCTGATTAAATTCCTTCTGATCGCTTGAGTGCTGGCGACAGGATACTGGCTAAAACTTGCTAAAAAACCTGCAAAATATCTGCAACTTTTGTCTGTAAAGGACTTGGATTGTCCTACAGTCGCGGTATAGTCAAAGCAAGCATTTAAGGGAATATAAAAATGATTCAACAAATTGATGCACCACTACGCGAAGACGTACGCTTACTGGGTAATTTGCTGGGGGAAACCTTAAAATTACATGCGGGGCAGGATTTGTTTAATCAGATTGAGCAGATTCGTGCTTTATCTAAAGGCGCACGTGATGGACAGGTCGAAGCAGAAAAACAGCTAGAACAATTATTTTTGAGCCTGGAAGATGCGGAAATCCTGCCTCTAACCCGTGCCTTTACCCATTTTTTGAACTTTGCCAATATTGCCGAACAATATCATGTGGTGCGTCGTCGCCGTCAAAGCGAATTCGATGACACGGCAGAATCCCCTAATCCTCTGGTACCGTTATTTGAAAAATTTAAACAGCAGGAGATTTCTGCCGACACGCTATACCAGCAAATTTGTGAATTAAAAATTGAACTGGTACTGACCGCGCATCCGACAGAAGTCAGCCGCCGCACCCTGATCCAGAAATATGATGGTATCAATAATGCCCTGTCCAAATTCGACCAGCAGAAACTCACGCCGCGTGAACGTCAGGCGGTGTTGGCAGATCTGAAACAGCTGATTAGCTCGGCCTGGCAAACCGATGAAATTCGTCAGCATCGCCCGACCCCGATCGATGAAGCCAAATGGGGTTTTACGACCATTGAACAGACCTTGTGGAATGCGGTTCCGAAATTTATCCGGGAATTAAATGGCATGGTCGAACAACAATGCGGCCAGAACTTGCCCTTAGATATTGCACCGGTACGTTTTGCTTCCTGGATGGGTGGTGACCGCGATGGCAACCCGAATGTCACCCACAATGTGACGCAAGAAGTGTTGTGGCTGTCACGCTGGAAAGCTGCCGATCTGTATTTACGCGATATTGAGAACCTGCGCTGGGAACTCTCCATTCAGCAATGTAGTACGGAAATCTCCGAGGCATTGGGTCAGGATCATCCGGAACCCTATCGTGAATATTTACGTGATACCCGTAGCCGCCTGAAAGCGACCCGACACTGGCTGGCAGAAAAATTAAAGGGCAATGATGCCGATGATAGTTTAGTCATTAAAAGTAAAGATGAGCTATTACAGCCACTATTGACCTGCTATCGCTCATTAATGCACTGCAATCTGGCCGAAATTGCCAATGGTAGCCTGCTGGACTTTATTTACCGGGTCAACAGCTTTGGGATTGAGTTACTGAAACTGGATATTCGTCAGGAATCAGGTCGTCACCGTCAGGCAATCTCGGCGATTACTGAATATTTAGGGCTGGGAAATTTTGACACCTGGACCGAACAGGCACGTCAAAACTTTTTACTGCAAGAATTGCAAAGCAAACGTCCCTTGCTCCCAAAACATCTGAATGAACCAGCCGGCAGTCTGATTCAGCATCCGGATGTACAGGAAGTCTTTGCCACCATGCGCACCCTGGCAGAACAGCCAAGTGAGTCTCTGGGTGCCTATATTATTTCCATGGCGGAATATCCAAGTGATGTGCTGGCGGTATTGCTTCTACAAAAAGAAGCGGGTATCAAGCACGCCTTACGAGTGGTACCACTGTTTGAAACCCTCAAAGATCTGGACGGTGCAGCCGAGACCATGTCGACCCTGTTCAATATGCACTGGTACAAACAGCATATTCAGGGCAAGCATGAAGTGATGATTGGCTATTCGGATTCAGCCAAGGACGCCGGTTTTATGTCGGCCAACTGGGCGCAGTACCGTGCCCAGGAAGAACTGACGACGATTGCCCAGCAACATGGCGTTCAGCTAACCCTGTTTCATGGCCGTGGCGGTTCGATCAGCCGTGGCGGTGCGCCAACCCAGCAAGCCTTGTTCTCACAGCCACCGGGGTCGATTTCAGGCACGATTCGGGTGACTGAACAGGGCGAAATGATCCGCTTTAAATTCGGACTGGAAGAAATTGCCCTGCAGAATCTGGAAATTTATACTGCTGCGACCTTAGAAGCAACCTTGCTCCCGCCACCCGAGCCGAAACAGGAATGGCGCGACCTGATGCATCAAATGACCGAACTCTCGGTTCAGGTCTATCGCCAGACCGTGCGGGAAAACCCGCATTTTGTCAAATACCTGCGCACCGTTACCCCTGAGCTTGAACTGCAAATGCTGCCGTTGGGTTCACGGCCGGCGAAACGTAAAGTCAGTGGCGGGATTGAGTCCCTACGTGCGATTCCCTGGGTATTTGCCTGGACCCAGATTCGTCTGATGCTGCCTGCCTGGCTCGGTACCGGTGCCGCGCTGAATGAAGTCCTGGATCAGGGACAACGTGCGGTACTCGATGAGATGCTGGCAGAGTGGCCATATTTCCAGACCCTGATTGATATGCTGGAAATGGTGCTGTCCAAAGCCGATGCACATGTGGCCCTGTACTATGAATCACATCTGACCCAAGATGAAGATCTCAAAGTACTCGGCACAGAGCTGCGCCAGCGTTTGCAGGATGCTGTACAGACCTTGCTGACGTTAAAGGGTGAATCCAAATTGCTGAGCAGCAACGGCGTCCTGGATCAATCCATGAAAGTCCGTAAACCGTATTTGTTGCCACTACATTTGCTGCAAGCCGAGCTGATGAAACGTCGTCGTCTCTATCTGCAACAGCAGCAAGCTGAAAATACCCCGGTGGATCATGCCTTGATGGTCAGTATTGCCGGAATTGCTGCGGGTTTACGCAATACCGGTTAATCCAAACAGACTGTTTAAAAGCACATCTTCGCGATGTGCTTTTTTATTGAGCAGTCAATAGCCAAGAAATATTTTATTTTATATAGTAAATCAGATTTATTTATACATAGCCCTATTGATTATAAGAAATTAATCTACTGATTTCACTTTAGTTTTAACTCAAAATTCTTTTACCACCCGGTAAAATATTAAATAAAGTCATAGAATTAATTTGAACAAAAATTTTGTTTAAGTGATTAAATCTTCTAAAGAACAAGAGTATGATGTGCACAATTTATCTTTCGAGTGCTCATTTTATGTCCAGTTGGTTTCCCAAATGGCGCCCTTATGAGGGCAGCATCGATGCACGCCCAGTAGGTACCGCAGAGTATTTGCCACCCGCACAAACGGTCGTTTTGGGTGTACAACATGCTTTTGCCATGTTTGGCGCGACTGTACTGGCACCTTTTTTAATGGGCTTTGACCCTAACCTGGCCATTTTAATGTCAGGGATTTGTACCATCCTGTTCTTTCTGATTACCGGTGGCCGGGTTCCAAGTTATTTAGGTTCAAGCTTTGCCTTTATTGGTGTGGTCATCGCGGCAACCGGTTATGCCGGTGCTGGTGGACTCAACCCCAATATTGGTGTCGCAGCCGGCGGTATTATTGCCTGTGGTATCTTCTATGCCCTGATGGGTTTTCTGGTCATGGCGACCGGCACGCGCTGGATTGAAAAGCTGATGCCACCGGTGGTGACCGGTGCCGTAGTGATGATCATTGGTCTAAACCTGGCGCCGGTGACGGTAAAAAGCGTGATGGGCAACACCTTTAATATGTGGATGTCTCTGGTTACCGTCATGTGTATGGGCTCAATTGCCGTCTTTACCAAGGGCCTGCTACAACGCCTGCTATTATTGGTGGGGCTGTTATTGGCCTATCTGATCTATTTCGTGCTCAGCAATATTATGGGTTATGGCACTGCAATCAATTTCCTGCCCATTCAGCAAGCCGCCTGGTTCGGGTTACCGACCTTCCACGCACCGACTTTTGAAGTCAATGCCATGTTGATCATTGCACCGATTGCACTGATTTTGGTGGCTGAAAATCTGGGACATATCAAAGCGGTAGGCGCGATGACCGGAGAGAATCTGGATCCGCATATTGGTAAAGCCTTTGTTGCAGATGGTGTTGCAACCACTCTGGCAGGCGGTGTGGGTGCCCCGGGCATGACCACCTACGGTGAAAATATTGGGGTCATGGCCGTAACACGGGTTTATTCGACCATCATTTTTGCAGTGGCTGGTGTCTTTGCGATCTTCCTGGGTTTATCACCCAAGTTTGGGGCGGTGATTCATACCATTCCCACCGCGATTCTGACTGGTGCTTCGATTGTGGTCTTTGGTTTGATTACCATTGCCGGTGCCAAAATCTGGATTGAAAATAAAGTCGATTTCTCGCAAAACAAAAACCTGATGGTGGCTGCAGTGACCATTATTTTAGGTACCGGTGATTTTGCCCTGACGTTTGGCAACTTCAATCTGGGTGGTATTGGTACGGCGACTTTTGCCGCATTAATCCTGAACTGGTTCTTTAGTCTGGCCGATAAAAAATAACCGTAAAAATTGAAAATTTATAGCAGCCCTTAGGCTGCTTTTTTTATCTTTATATTTTGCAACTTTGCGATTAAAGAAATGAAAAGAAGCCCCGCAAGGCTTCTGTTAAAGCACAAGTCTGGTTAAGGGCGAAACTCTTTCAATTCACGTTGAATGAAATAATGAAACATTTCACGATACAGATGTTCAATAAATTCCTGATCGACGCCCTGCTGCTGCGCCAGTGCTCTGACATGTTCTACAATCTGTTCCATACGTTCAGGTGACTGTAAATCGGTTTCAGTTTTTTTAAAACGGGTGGTTTGATCAACATAAAATTGACGCGCAGCGATCAGCTCAACTAAAGCTGTATCAATGGCATCGATCTGTTGACGTGCATGTTCTAGTGATTCAGCTTTGATCTTTTCCATGTTTTTTCAATTCACTTTCAGTTTGATTATTACTCTTATACTTTTCTTCTAACACATTACTGAAAATACTTTCAATCATCCAGACCCGATATAAGCTATTAAATGTATAACTTTGATCATCGATGCGCAGTTCCAGTACCGGAAAGTTCGGCTGCGACTTCATTTCACAGAGCATATCATTGTCCTGCAACTTGGCCAGAATATCGTCCTGGCTCAGCTCGGCAATGTTGAGTTGCTGCTGCATACGCTGGAAATGCGGTGCATAGGACAAGTCTTGACCACGGGTCCAGACAGCTTGCAAGATCTGATACATGGCCTCAATGCGCTGTTCTTCAGGACAGCTATAAAATAACTGCGCCATGGGGGCAATCGCCTGTTCAGTCGGACGGCAGAACGGGGTAAATTCGACCTCAGTCCGTTTCGACAAACGCGTGGCCAGACTCCAGTCAAACTCATCCCGGCCACGGTAAGACAAAGGATAGACCTTCAGCTGGATATTATAATAATCCGCCAGTTCTTCTTTGATATAGGCCAGCAACAACCAGGAAATCGGATCTTCCAGCGCAATATATAAATCCAGTTCCGGGTCCATCGACTGGATCTCGTTCAGCTCTTCGGCATCACTGATCAGATGCTCACGCCATTCAATGTGATCGATCATAAAAATCGGATTACCGGTCAGCAGTTTTTGCTGCTCCAGACGCCGGGTCAGACGCAACAGGTCATCGACTGCCTGATACTGGCGTCCGCCTAAATTAAAATAGCTGGCCAGAATCGGGGTCTGGTCAAAAATACGTTCGGGAAAGTCCTGTGGCTGATGATGACGACTGGCCATGGCATAAAGGGTTCGTAATTTTCCGGTCTGTTTTTGCCACAACATATGAAACACATCTTCCAGCAAATACAGAAAATCCTGCCCGCGCAGCGGGGTATGCCGTAAAATCAGTTCCGCCTGTTGCAAGGCTTCAGCGCTGGGCAATTCTGGCGTGTCATGAAAACTAAAACGATGCTGTTTCGACAGAATCTTGGCATCATTTAGGGTGTAGTGCTGCCATTCATCAAAAGACATCTGATTTGGGGGGGCTGCATGCGAACTGGAAATAATTACTTTCAGCGGCTTGAGCTGCGGACTTAAAATTTCTTCGAGCTGGGGCAGCTGCTGTACCGCCAGATAGCTGTACACATCATCCAGTCTTAAATGGATACTCAGCCCATCTTGAATAGATAACACCGTTTGACGGATTGGTTTCTGGTAAAACCAACTCGATCGGATTGGATCAAACCAACGGCGTAACAGGGACATGAGATCGGCCTCGACAAAGATGACGGTGTGCAGTTCAAAAAATTGAATCTGTACAGAATAATCTATTTTTAAGATCGCAGAGCAAAAGCCCTGCATGGTGTAAAAACTTATATCAAGTCTTGACATACTCCCCCCACTTTCGACTAGCTCAAGTGGGGGATTCTAAAAGCAAAAGCTCTTAGGTGACTTCCTCACGGATTTCACTTGCTTTCTGCTTCACAGGGCGATCTTTACCGCATCTTCCCTCGACAGACAAAACGGTGTGTCCCACCGCTAAAATGTTGCGAGAAGCATTAATATCTGCATTCTCGCTAAAGCCACACTCGACACAACTAAAGTTTGCCTGAGTGAGCCTATTTTCTTTTGCAACGTGACCACATGAACTACAAGTCTGACTTGTATATTTAGGGTCAACTTTAACGAGTAAACCACCTCGCCATTGCTGTTTGTACACCAACATATTAACAAGCATTGACCAACCTTGATCTAGGATTGATTTGTTCAAGCCTGATTTAGCTTTAACATTCTTTCCTTTTTCTTCGATTGAGCCTTTGGCTGACTTCGACATATTGGCTACTTTTAAGTCCTCAACTACGATCATTGCGTGGTTTTTGCTGAGAGTTGTCGTGACTTTGTGCAAGTAGTCATGCCGAATATTGGCAATATGATGATGTAATTTATTGATCTTTAAATTAAGTTTTTTCCAATTTTGACTAAATTCGGTTTTCTTTCTCAACTTACGTTGAAGCCTAGCCAACTTTACTTGATTGGCTTTAAAACTATTGATTGGGTCAAATACCTGACCTGTTGATATTGTAATTAATTTCTTAATGCCAAGATCAACACCAATTGCAGATTTTGATGGATGAATTGGTTGTTCGATTTCACGGTTAGTACAAAATGAAACATACCAAAGCCCACAAATTTTCTTAATTGTAATACTTGTGATTTTACCAACAATTTCTTGTGATTTTTTAAATCTTATCCAACCTGTTTTTTTAGGCAAAGAAACTCGATCACCAATAACCTCACAATCTGCAAATGGAAGTCTAAAAGATTGCTCACCATCTGATTTCTTCTTGAATCTTGGCATGAGTGGTCTAAGCTGAATCTCACCACCATCAGCCAATTTAAAAAAATTGGGTTTACGTGGTTTCCGCTTGTTTTGCTTTAAACGAGCTTGTTCTTTTTTGTTGTAAAACTTACCCCATGCTTGAGCAAGATCACGTATTTTTTGCTGTAAGCAAGCTGAATATGTTTGACCAAGAAAAGAAAATTCAGGTGTTTTTTTAAGGGGTACTAATTTTTTTTCAATGCTTTCGTAACGAATATATTCATCTTTAGCAAACATTTCAAATGATTTAGCGAGAATTTGATTCCACACAAAACGAGCAGAACCTATTGCTTGATTAAGCAATATTTCCTGTTCTTGGTTAGGCAGAAGCCTAAACTTGTAGTGTTGTAAAATCTTCATTAAATCATTGTTTATAAAAGAATTGTAGTGTTTGAATTATAGCAAAAATAAGCAATAAAACCAAGAAAACATTATCTTTAATATGGCTATCGCCACTCGCTTGTATCCCCCACCTGACTGTCGGTGAGGGTCTTACGCCCGATTAAGATAAACAAATGTTCAATGTTTAACAATGGATTAGAGGTCAAGATTCAAGTCAGTGACCGCCCCGGTTTCTGCACCTGAGGTCAGTTTGGCGAATTTGGCCAGTGCTCCATGGGTATAGTTCGGTTTTGGTTTGATCCAAGCTGCTTGACGTGCTGCAATCTCCGGCTCATCCACATGCCAGGTCATTTCCCGGGTTTCCGCATTAATTGAAATCTGGTCACCATTTTGTACCAGACCAATCGGGCCGCCATCATAAGCTTCGGGGGTGACATGACCAATCACAAAACCGTGACTGCCACCCGAGAAGCGTCCGTCAGTAATTAAAGCCACCGAAGCGCCCAGACCTTTACCAATAATCGCAGAAGTCGGTTTCAGCATTTCTGGCATTCCCGGGCCACCTTTGGGACCAACGCCACGAATCACCACCACTTCACCCGGCTGGACTTCGCCATCCAGAATACCGCGCATGGCACCCTGCTCACCTTCAAACACGCGAGCTGGGCCAGCAAAATGCAGTCCTTCCTTACCGGTAATTTTGGCGACCGCGCCCTTCGGTGACAGATTGCCTTTTAGAATCACCAGATGCGAGTCTTTTTTCACGGGCGCATCAAAAGGCAGAATAATCTGCTGGCCTTCCGGATAGTCCTGCACATCGGCCAGATTTTCTGCCAGCGTCTTACCTGTGACCGTCAGACATGAGCCATCCAGCATGCCGGCATCCAGCATGCGCTTCATCAGTGGTTGAATGCCGCCAATCGCAATCAGTTCTGACATCAGATATTTACCTGATGGACGCACGTCGGCCACCACCGGAATATCTTTACCAATCCGCACGAAATCATCCAGACTCAATTCCACTCCTGCGGTATGTGCCATGGCTAAAAGATGCAGTACACCATTGGTCGAACCACCCAGCGCAATCAAGACTTTAATCGAGTTTTCAAAGGCGGCTTTGGTCATGATGTCGCGCGGCTTAATATCCAGTCGCAACAGGTTCATCACCGCTTCACCGGCCCGGGCACAGTCAATTTGCTTGTCTTCCGATACCGCTTCCTGTGCCGAAGAACCCGGCAGGCTCATGCCTAAAGCTTCAATCGCAGAGGCCATCGAGTTGGCCGTGTACATACCGCCACACGAACCCGGACCTGGCAAGGAAACCTCTTCAATATGCTTGACCTGAATCGCGTTGATTTCACCTTTGGCATATTGACCCACCGCTTCAAACACCGAAATCATGTCGGTATGGCCTTCGCCCGGTTTAATGGTTCCACCATAAATAAACAGCCCCGGACGGTTGAGGCGCGCCAATCCCATGATGCAACCGGGCATGTTTTTGTCACAGCCACCAATGGCAATCACACCATCATAAGCCTGACAGCCGACCACGGTTTCAATCGAATCTGCGATCACTTCCCGTGACAGCAGGGAATATTTCATGCCTTCGGTGCCATTGGAAATACCATCTGAAATGGTAATGGTATTAAAGATAATGCCCTTGCCACCCGCCGCACTCACGCCCTGCTCTACGGTTCTGGCCAGACCATCAATATGCATATTACAAGGCGTGACATTGGCCCAGGTCGAAGCAATGCCGATAAATGGCCGGTTAAAATCGGCATCCTGAAAACCGGTGGCACGCATCATGGAACGCGCCGGTGCATTTTCAATACCTTCATAAACGGGGGCAGAATGCTCGCGGATATTATCTTTACTCATTATTCTCTCCCTGGGCGTCGACTGATTTGAAACTTCAGTTTCAGCAATTTATTTTAAGACCATTGTATAGAAAGCATTCGGCATGTAAAAGAAATTACCCTATAGAAAAACATTTTGATGAATACTTAAAAAATTTTAATCACATGATCAAGCGACATGGATGTCGCCGTTTCGCTACTCTACAGGGAAGTAAAGTTAGCGGAACAAGAGCGTTTTGTTACTTTTGCGCCGTCAAAAGTAAGATTCTGCCTGCACAAAGATCATCAGAACTTTTAAAGTTATTAACGCTTTGATTTTAAGTGGATCTTCGATTTTTTTACCATACAGCCTCAAATTACCTGAGTAATTTTTAATGCTATCTCGTAGGCACTTTTTACTTTTGACTGGGCAAAATGAGGAACACAGCTCCGCAAGAAAGCCCCTTTGTTTGCCCGATATGGCATCCCTGCCATACGGGCAAACGTGCGGCTTCCTGTCGCGCTCCACTGGGCAAAATTTGGAAAGTCTAAAAATAGTTTCTTATATAAAAAAAAGCACCCCATCTGGAATGCCTTTTAAATCTGTAAAATTACAAATTAGATATCACGTACCGCACCTTTCGAGGCACTGGTGGTATGCATCGCATAAGCTTTCAGTGCTTTAGACACTTTACGCGGACGCTGTTCAGCAGGCTGCCAGCCTTTCGCTTCTTGCGCTGCACGGCGTTCAGCCATCACCGAATCTTCAACCGCTAAATGAATGCTACGGTTTGGAATATCAATTTCGATACGGTCGCCATCTTCAACCAGACCAATCGCACCGCCTTCCGCAGCTTCAGGAGAAACGTGACCAATGGAAAGACCTGATGAACCACCAGAGAAACGACCATCGGTGACAAGCGCACAATCCTTACCTAAGCCTTTCGATTTTAAGTAACTGGTTGGATACAGCATTTCTTGCATACCCGGACCACCACGTGGACCTTCGTAACGGATCACCACCACATCACCTGCGGTAATTTTGCCACCTAAAATCGCGTCTACAGCAGAATCCTGGCTCTCAAAGACACGTGCTGTGCCATTGAATTTTAAGATGGAGTCGTCCACGCCTGCTGTTTTGACGATACAACCATCCAGTGCGATGTTGCCATAAAGGACGGCTAAACCACCATCTTGCGAGAAGGCATGTTCAACATTACGAATCACACCATTTTCACGGTCACCATCTAAACGGGTGTAGTAACGATCTTGTGAGAATGCAGTTTGTGTTGGTACACCGCCCGGCGCCGATTTGAAGAAGTTATACACCTCTTCATTTTCAGTACGGATAATATCCCACTTGTCTAAAGCATCTTTTAAGGTCGCTTCATGTACGGTAGGTACAGAGGTATCGAGTAAGCCGCCACGGTCTAATTCACCGAGGATTGACATAATGCCGCCGGCACGGTGAATATCTTCCATGTGAACATTTTTAACCGCAGGTGCAACTTTACATAGCACTGGCACTTTACGCGATAAACGATCAATGTCGTCCATGGTGAAGTCAACTTCTGCTTCGTGTGCAGCAGCCAATAAATGAAGAACCGTGTTGGTTGAACCCCCCATCGCGATATCTAAAGTCATGGCATTTTCATACGATGCTTTGGTTGCAACATTACGCGGCAATACGCTGTAATCATTTTGCTCATAATGACGCTTGGTGATTTCCACAATCAACTGACCTGCACGCTCGAATAATTTTTTACGGTTGGCATGGGTTGCCAGCGTAGAGCCATTGCCCGGTAAAGATAAACCAAGCGCTTCGGTTAAGCAGTTCATGGAGTTGGCCGTGAACATTCCTGAACATGAACCACAGGTTGGACATGCAGAACGTTCATAGGCTTTGACTTCTTCGTCAGTATAGTTGTCATCAGCAGCCACGATCATCGCATCAACAAGGTCAATCGCCTGTTCATTACCACGGATTTGGACTTTACCTGCTTCCATCGGGCCACCAGAGACAAATACCACCGGAATGTTCAGGCGCATCGCAGCCATCAACATGCCCGGGGTGATTTTGTCACAGTTTGAGATACACACCATGGCATCGGCGCAATGCGCATTGACCATGTATTCAACTGAGTCTGCAATCAGGTCACGCGAAGGCAATGAATACAGCATGCCGTCATGACCCATCGCGATGCCGTCATCGACTGCAATGGTATTAAATTCTTTTGCCACACCGCCTGACGCTTCAATTTGACGTGCCACCAGCTGCCCCAGGTCTTTGAGATGCACATGACCCGGTACAAACTGGGTGAACGAGTTCACCACCGCAATAATCGGCTTACCGAAATCTTCATCTTTCATTCCGGTAGCACGCCATAAACCGCGTGCGCCAGCCATATTTCTTCCGTGTGTCGATGTTTTTGAACGATAGTCAGGCATTTTATATTTCCAACAAAGTTTGAGCTTGAAATGAACCGGACAGATCCACTCTGGCTAAATCATACTGACAAGGAGCTTAAATCAGTTGAATTTTACACCTATCATACTACAAGCCCTTGTTTTACAAGATGGCCCTTTGGTTGTAGATGCAGGTAAAAATGTCTATAGAGAGGTCGTAATGATCTGACGATAAAAATTTCTTGATGAAATCTACTATACCGCCATCATCATCAGGACAATACAAAACTTTCATGAATAATTTTTACAATTTGCATGAGTTTTTTTTATATAAAAATTCCACTGAAATTCAAGTACTCACCGGTCTTATCCAATAAGTTTTTGCAACGATTAGGCTGAAATTTGGCTTTTGGCTTATAATAGCTTTTAAGTTTATTTGGAATTTCATGTGTGAAGATCATATTTGCAGGCACACCAGAATTTGCAGCGACTGCATTGGCTACGCTACTCAAAACCGAGCATGAAATTGTGGCGGTCTATACCCAGCCTGACCGCAAAGCCGGACGCGGGCAAAAACTCACGGCATCTGCAGTCAAGCAGTTGGCGCTAGAACACAATATTCCGGTCTATCAGCCTTTGCACTTCAAGTCATCGACTGAAGAAGGTCTGGCAGCGCAAGCAGAACTCAAAGCCTTAAATGCAGATGTGATGGTGGTGGCGGCCTATGGCCTGATTCTGCCACAAGTGGTTCTGGATACACCCAAATATGGCTGTCTGAATATTCATGGTTCATTACTTCCGCGCTGGCGCGGTGCAGCACCGATTCAACGTGCCATTGCCACCGGCGATACCGAGACTGGTGTAACCATCATGAAAATGGCAGCAGGCTTGGACACAGGCGATATGATGCTGAAAACCATCTGCCCAATTGAAGCGACAGATACCTCTGCAACCTTACACGACAAACTTGCTGTTAAAGGTGCTGAAGCTACCGTTCAGGTACTTGAGTCTGAAGAAAGCTTACAAAAATATTTGGCTGAACGTGAAGTGCAAGACGAAGCACTTACGGTTTACGCACATAAACTTTCAAAAGCGGAAGCACAAATCAACTGGAGCCAGCCTGCGGCAGAGATTGACCGGAATATTCGCGCCTTTAATCCCTGGCCGGTGGCCTTTACCCCGCTGGATGACAGTAACAATTTACGCATCTGGAATTCATCACTTTCTACCCAGCAGGCAACCGCTGCAGTGGCAGGTGAAGTAATTGCTCTGGATAAAGACGGCGTACATGTGATGTGTGGTGATCAGAACGCCATTTGCATCACCAATCTGCAATGGCCAGGTGGCAAAGCCCTGAATGCTGTTCAAATTAATCAAACTCAAAAACTATCGGTAGGATATAAATTCGCATGAGCCAAATTCAATCATCAGCTAAAAACTTGAATTTGCGCGCGCAAGTTGTCAAAACACTCTTGGCTGTACAAAATGGCCAATCACTTGCTTCTGTACTCAATCAACATATCAACATTGTGTCTGAACGTGACCGTGGTTTATATCACGAGTTAACCTTGGGCTGTTTACGTCAGTGGCATGGCCTGAAAGCCATTACCCTGCCGTTATTAACTAAACCCCTTGATAACCAGGCCCTAGAAAGCTGCTTATATTTGGGTTTATATCAGATTCTATGTACCCGCATTCCGGCACATGCCGCCATTTCAGAAACCGTGACTGCCGCCAAACAGCTGGGCTTTGAACCTTTAAGTGGTCTGGTCAATGCGGTGTTACGTCGTGTTTCACGTGAAACAGAAGAATTTGATCTGGCGTTAAATCAGGCACATGGCCTGCCAAGCTGGTTATTCAAACGTTTAAAGAAAGACTGGCCGGAACAGCTGGCTGAACTGTCGCACGAGTTAAAACAGATTGCACCGCTGACCTTGCGTGTTAATGTCAATCAGGTTAGCCGTGATGAATATCTGGAAATTCTGGAAGAAGAAGGCTATGAAGCACGTGCTTGCAGCCTGTCTGAAGTCGGGATTGTACTGGAACAGAATGTGCATATTCCAAACCTGCCGGGCTATGAAGCCGGCGGCTTCTCGGTTCAGGATGAACACGCCCAGCTATGTGCAACCTTAATACCTGATCTGGAAGGAAAAGTTGTAGTAGATGCCTGCGCTGCACCGGGTGGTAAGACTGCACACATTCTGGAAAAGTATAGTCCGAAAAAACTTTATGCAATTGATCAGGACGCGAAACGTTTGGTTCGTGTGGCAGAAAATCTGGAACGCTTACTGTTAACTGATTATGCCGAAGTTGAAATTATTGCAGCCGATGCCATTAGCTGGACAGCGCCTGAACCGGTCGACTGTATCGTACTGGATGCACCATGTTCTGCGATTGGTGTCATCCGTCGTCATCCGGATATTCGCTTGCTGCGTCATTCCACAGATATTCCGCAAACCGTCGCGCTGCAAAAGCAGATTCTGGAAAATATGTGGCAGCAGCTAAAAGTGGGTGGTACTTTGCTGTACATCACCTGTTCGATTCTAAAAGCGGAAAATGAACAGCAGATGGTCGAGTTCTTTGCCCAGCATAGCGATGCCAAAGAAATCAAGATTGAAGCCGATTGGGGCATCGAACAGATTCACGGTCGTCAGTTGTTACCAACAGCCGATCAAGGCGACGGTTTCTTCTATTGCCGTATTGAAAAGACCGCATAAATCATTAGTTTACAATCAAAAAAAGCAGCTTAGGCTGCTTTTTTTATGGAGTTGCCGGATGGCAACAGGACTTACTGAATAAACTTAAAGATCACCAGACTGCTGGCCAGCGCAGCCATACCGCTCACCAGTCCATATACCGTTTCATGCCCTTCGGAATAACGTTTTGCGGTCGGCAATAACTCGTCCAGTGCCAGATAGACCATCACCCCGCCAATTAAACCAAAGACCAGACCATATACTGTATCGCTCATATAAGGTGCCAGAATAAAGTAACCCAAGGCGGCACCCAAAGGTTCAGCCAGTCCCGACACCAGACTGGCCCAGAGTGCATAATCTTTGCGTCCCGTCGCCATATACACTGGCAAGGCAATTGCCACACCTTCCGGGATATTATGAATCGCAATTGCCACCGCCAAAGGCGCACCCAAGGCAGGACTTTCCAGCGTGGCAAAAAAGGTCGCCAGACCTTCTGGCAGGTTATGTGCGCTAATGGCGAATAAAGTCAGCATGCCGGTACGCAATAGTTGCGGTGAACTGACGCCTTCACTGGCATGCGTTTCAAGGGTTTCATGCGGATTCGGCACAAAATGATCCAGCAATAACACCAGAATCACACCCAACAAAAATGCAAAGGTGCCAAAGGCAAAACCGGTTTTTCCATCAAAAGCCAGACTAAAGGAGGCAATCGATTTATTCAGAATTTCGGTTAAAGAGACATAGATCATGGCGCCCGCGGCAAAGGCCAGACCAAAGGCCAGCAGACGGAAATTGGGTTTTTTTAAGAAGAGTATCAGTCCCCCACCCAACACGGTGGCAAGCCCAGCGAAGAAGGTCACGGCAAAGGCTGTATAGACTTGTCCATCTGAAACGGAAATCATGCCAAATCGTCAGCCATTAAAAAAGTCATTATCACCATAGATGATAATGACTTTCGTTTACAGTAAAACAGTAGGTTTATGTGAAGATTTTTAGTCTTCTGGTTCTTCCGGATTTTTTGCCAGATGAATCACGGACAGTACCAGACCACCCCACAATAAAACGATAGAGATGATCATCATCACCAGTGCAGATGTATTCATAGTCGCTCTCCTAGCTATGACGGTCTTTGACCAGACTGAACAGAATGGCGCCCAGAATAAAGAATGCCATGACACCTCCACCCACCATCCATAGGGTGCTGGCAGCATAGCCACCATAACCTTCTGCCATGATCGATTTCAGGGTCAGACCCAATGCCATTAATAAGGACAACGGCGTGATGACGGTCAGCATGAAGTTCCAGCTGCGACCAAGTTTCACGCTGGCAAACTGATTCACATGGCCTTCCAGCTGTTTCATCAATGGACGACGGAACCACGACAACAGAATAATGGAGATCAAACCACCACCGACAATACCGATATTATTGGCAAAGTAGTCAATAATGTCGACAAAGGTAATCGCACTATGGGTCGAGAACATCAAGGTAGAAATCACCGCTGAACCACCGGCAATAATCGTGACTGACTTGTTCTTCGACCAGCCCAGTTTGTCCTGGAATGCGGCAATCGGAACTTGCAGGATACTGACCATCGAGGTAATACCGGCAACGGTCAATGAAGCAAAGAACAGGAAGCCAAACAGGTCACCGCCTGCACCTAAACTGGAAATGATTTTCGGGAAAGCAATAAAGGCCAGACCAATACCGCCAGATACAACATCTTCAACATTTGCACCTGCGCTGAAGGCCATAAAACCAAGCGCTGCAAATACACCAATACCCGCCAGAATTTCAAAGGATGAGTTGGCCAGTGCCACCACGATCCCAGAACCGGTCAAGTTGGTTTTGCGTTTCAAATAAGAGGCATAGGTCAACATAATCCCAAAGCCCACCGACAGTGAGAAGAAGATATGACCAAATGCGGCCAGCCAGACTTTATAGTTGCTCATGGCCTCCCAGTTCGGCGTAAAGAAAGCATTTAAGCCGTCGACTGCACCCGGTAAGCGTACTGCCTGAATCACCAGAATAGAAAATAAAATTACCAGAAGTGGCATAAAGATTTTATTCGCCAGTTCCACCCCACGGCGTACCCCACCGTAAAGAATCAGCATCACCGCAGCCCAAACAACCACCAGACCGAAAAACAGGACAGGAACAAAACCTAAACTTAAACCTTCACCATTTTGCAGATAAGTGTTAAAGAAAAAGTCTTGGGTATCTGTGCCCCACTGCTGTCCAAAGGAATAGAACATATAACTGCCGGCCCAGGACAAGACGCTGGCATAATAAATCCCGATGATCAGGGTCACCATCACCTGCCACCACCCCAAGGATTCGGCATTCATGAGTTTTTTATAGGCCATGGGTGGTGCTTTACGGAACTTGTGTCCGACCGCATAGTCTAAAAACAATAAAGGCAAACCTGCTGCAAAAATCGCAATCAGGTAAGGGATCAGGAAAGCCCCACCCCCATTTTCATAAGCCACATAAGGGAAACGCCAGATATTTCCCAAGCCAACGGCGGAACCAATGGCTGCAATAATGAATCCTGATCGTGCAGACCAATTCTCACGAGTTTCTGTCATAGAACACCTAAACTTTAAACCCCTTCAGATGCTGCTTGTTATGGTTATAGCGCAAGCAAATAAAGAAGCATTTCAATTATTTCGGGTGTTTGGATTAGAGCTGCACCTTTTGGGCGTCGAATTCTAATGTACAAACAGGTCAGCAGGTCTTACATCTTGCTTAAAGTCTGATCGAAAAGCTGACCTTGTAGATGGTTCAACAATACTGACTTTTTTAAATTTTTTCTGTAAATTCTGCTGAAAATATTCGTTATTTATAATCTATTCGAATTAAGCGTTCAATAATTCAACGAAACCCACCTGATTTTATAGGCTATATATTGACAAACTTTTTGGAATATATCTTTCTTAAGTTTGACTACAGAACCGCAGTCAAGCAAAGCTCATGCTGCGATCATCCAAATCGCCTTATATTTATAGAAGAATTCGAGTCAAAGGCTTATCGCGATGTGAGCCACTCTATAGCTGAAATGCGCGGAGCAGAGATCTGATCGCCCTGCTCCACGTGCATCTTTGACATCTGAAAATGGACTGCAATACCCCGGTCTGACCTGCAGCAAATTCATTATAGAATCTGAGCGATTGATGTCATTTACTTAAGATTTAATCACCAGCATCCGTTCTTCCTGCATATCGCGAATGGCAGATTGAATCCCTTCACGGCCTAAACCTGAATCCTTCACCCCACCATAGGGCATGTTGTCCACCCGGAAAGATGGAATGTCATTGATAATGACCCCGCCGACATGCAGATGATCCCAGGCATACAGCATCTTGTTCAAGTTCTGGGTATAAACTCCGGCCTGCAAGCCAAAACGGCTACGATTGATACAGGCAATCCCCGCTTCAAAATCAGGATAAGGTTCAATCATCGCCACCGGACCAAAGACTTCATCACGGTAAATTTCCAGATTATGATCCACGTTTTCCAATAAAGTCGGTGCGAACATCACTCCATCCAGCTCACCACCTGCCAGAATTCTGGCATCCTTTTTCAGTGCTTTTTCCAGCCATTTTTTCAGGCGTTTGGCTTCTGCTTCCTTGATCATCGGCCCCACCAAAGTTGTGCTCAGATTTGGATCGGTGGCTTTCAGATGTTTGAGTTTTGCAAGCAGTTTATCTCTGACTTCGGCATAAATATCCTGATGCACCAGAATGCGCTGCACACTGATACAGACCTGCCCGGCATGACCATAAGCACCGCCAACCAGACGGGTAATCAAGGCATCATTAATTTCGGTATCCGGCTCGATCATCACTGCGGCATTACCGCCCAGCTCCAGAACCACTTTTTTGCGGCCAGCTCGCGCTTTCATATCCCAACCCACCACATCGGAACCGGTAAAACTGAGTAATTTAAAACGGTCATCGGTGACCAGCACATCGGCCAGCTCGCGCGGACAGGGTAAAACTGAAAATGCGCCTTTCGGCAAATCGGTTTCCGCCAGAATCTCGGCAATTTTCAAGGCAGAAATCGGCGTCAGACTGGCGGGTTTCAACACAAAAGGACAACCGGCAGCAATCGCCGGTGCAATTTTATGGGCGGTCAGATTTAAGGGGAAATTAAAAGGGCTGATTAAAGACACTGCGCCAATCGGCACCTGCTTAACCATACCCTGATACCCCGATGCTGCCGCGGTTACAGCCAAAGGCAGCATACGTCCCTGATCGATTTGAGTCACGGCATCTGCGGCAATTTGAAAGGTATTAATCAGACGCTCGACTTCGGCTTCTGCCGCTTTGCGCGGTTTACCGCCTTCTGCAATCAGAATTTCAGTCAGTTCTTCGCGTATTTCATGAAAGCGGCCTACACAATGCAGTAGAATTTTCTGTTTTTGAAAGGGTTCTAAAGCCGCCATCTCTGCCTCGGTGTCTAGGGCAGACTGAATGGCCTGCTCCAGACTTTTGGCATCGGCCAAAGCGACACGTGCATAGAGTGCTTGCGTATATTTATGTTTAACCTCTAGCCATTCTCCGGTCTGAACCGCCTGACCAGCCACATAGAATGAATAGTCTTTACACTGTTGTACTGCTGTAGATCGCATTTTTTAGTCCTTCAAAATCCTAGGATATACATTTTTGAAATTCTCTATATCATGCACTTGCTGATAAATATTAAGAAGATGTTTTTAAGTAACCAGACACGCTCAATTTTAATAAAGCTTTAGGGACTCACTGTCATGCAGACAAAAATACTCGCCACATTATTCTTCAGTTTTGGATTAAGCACGCTCAGTCATGCAGATTTCATCGGGGCAAAAGCCGATCTCAGCTACTGGAATTTTAACGGTTATAGCGAAAATAGCAGTATGAAACATGATCTGGATCGACAAGGTACGGCGCAGCTGTCCGTGGCTTTTGAACATCCGATTCCGCTTTTACCGAATGCCAAAATCAAATATGTCAATCTGGACAGCAACAGCGAACAAAGCACTCCGATCAATGCCTCAGAAATCGAACTGAAGAATATTGACTATATTCTGTATTACGAATTGCTGGATACCGTGGTACATGCCGATATAGGCGCAGGCTTAAGCAATCTGGAGGGTACGGTAAAAAACCTGAATACCGGGGCTTTCACGCAATACGATCTGGATGAATACACTCCACTGCTCTATGCAACTGCAGGGGTTAAATTGCCATTTACCGGACTGAGTGCCAAAGCAGAAGCCGTTTACAGTCATGGCAGCGATAGTAAAAAGACCGATGTACAGGCTGAGTTACAATATGATTTTATTGATAATCTGCTGGTCGATGTCGGTGCCAAAATCGGTTATCGCATGATGACGGTAGATTTTCAACAGGATCAACGTCCAGATTTACAGCTGGAATTTAAAGGCCCGTATATTGGCTTAGATGTACATTTTTGATGCCAAGAATTCAGCAGCTGGTCGTGCTCAATTTCTCTGCGTTCATGTAAGTCAAAGCGTACAACAATAAGCGCAATCTGCTGCTGGTACAAAATCTGCTTGTGTATTACTTTAGACACATAGAGAGCAGGATGCTCCGAAAACCTAAAAACAACAAGAATAAGCAAGCATCAGGACGTGAGGTACGACAGGAGTTATACCTAAATCA
This sequence comes from Acinetobacter sp. YH12106, assembly GCF_013418995.1. Classification (NCBI taxonomy): domain Bacteria; kingdom Pseudomonadati; phylum Pseudomonadota; class Gammaproteobacteria; order Moraxellales; family Moraxellaceae; genus Acinetobacter; species Acinetobacter sp. YH12106. The sequence goes on along the minus strand of NZ_VPAV01000023.1, from coordinate 6,781 downwards.
CGAGATACGGAAAAAGCCCCAACAGGATGTTGGGGCTTTTTTTCTGCTATTTCTTTTTCTGTGCATTGCTTTATTTATCATTGCTTAACAGTTCCGAGTTAAAACTCCAACATTGTAAAAATCGGCTTGTTGTTAAGCTAAAAATCCTCACATTTTTTGGGAACAGCAATCATGGTAAAAAAGGTCCTCTTTATTACATCCAATCAAGGTATTGAACATGATGAACTGACTGAGCCTTTAAATTTTTTAAAGTCCAAAGGTTTTGAAGTGATTCATGCTGCAGAAAAAAATGAAGATGTAGCCACTGTCAAAGGTGATACCAAAGCTGCTACCCAATATACGCCTGATACCAGTTTCGACCATGTCGACCTGAATGATTATGATCTGTTGGTGATTCCAGGTGGTACAGTCAACGCAGATACTTTAAGAATTAATCAGGATGCCCAGAAAATTATTCAGCACTTTGCCGACAATCACAAACCGATTGCGGCGATTTGTCACGGGCCATGGGCCTTAATTGATGCAGATCGAATTAAAGACAAGAATCTGACCTCGTATAAAAGCATCAAGCTGGATCTGGAAAATGCCGGCGGAAAATGGGTCGATGAAGAAGTGCATCGCTGTAATACCGGCGACTGGGTACTGATTACTTCACGCAATCCGGATGATCTTCCGGCCTTTAATGAAGCCATTTTAAAAGAACTTGAAGGCGATGCTACCTAAGTTCCTACCATAAAAAGAGAACCTCATGATTAAGGTTCTCTTTTGCTTTAAATAGTTCCGGTCAAGCTTTTTAGATAAACCATCACTTCTTTATTGCCTGCCATTTCGGCCAATTCTAAAGCAGTATTAGGACTGCGATGTGCAATATCAGCACCCTTGCTGACCAAGAGTTTGACCACTTCCAGATGATCATTTTCAGCAGCGGCCTGTAAAGCACTATAGCCTTCGTCATCGACAGAGTTGACATCCAGACCTTCTTGCAAGCCTTGCTCGACCTGTTCAACATCGCCTAAAGAAGCCCAGTACACCAGTTCAGGAAGATGTAATTCGTCATCATCTTCAGGGATTGGGGAGAATGAGTCGAATTGCATAGAATCTACCTCAAGATTTATTTTAAGTCTGAGGGTATAAAAGCATATCCATTATAACTAATCCAATCCATGTGCAAAAAATTTCCTAATGATTTAACTGACTCAATATTAGCTGTAGGACCCATTAAAAAACTAGAGAAAACATTTCTTTTATTATTTTCTTTATATTCATGGATATACCATACACCCTGTATATGTTTTCTTTGAATATTGCCTTGTTCATCTTTTCTATGTAATAGACGACTTATTTCTTGGTAAATAAAATCTTGATCATGAAAATCATTTCTTTCATTTAGAAGAACTAATATCCCTGTGCAATCATCTTTTCCTATAGCTTTTTTAGTTTCAGAGATTTGTTTATCTGCTGATGAAAGAAGTGATCGCAAATTTCGAGAGGCATAATCACATAATTTATTTCTAATAAAATTAGGATCTTTATGTTTTTGGATCAACTCTTCAATATGTACAGTCCCAAAAAATTCTGGGAAATCCTGATCTTTATCTACTTGATCATTTGTAAAGTCATTAATTGTACTCTGTCTATCTTTTTCTAAAAATTTGACTTCCAAAATCCATGAGCGCTCAAAAGCAAAATAATCTGCCTTACGCCCTATAAATTTAATATCCTGTATATCATCTATCGATTCATATTCAGAATCCGCAAACTTCTTAAAACGATCATTTAGGTTCATTTATTTATCACTTTTTTAATATTTTTAAAATTTATCATTTAATGATAATAATAAAAAAGCCCCCTTTCGGAGGCTTCTTATTTAAAAACTTAGCTTTAAGCTTTAGACACTGCTGGCTCAATTGCACCAATCTTTTCAGATTCATTGTCATGCATGATTAACGCAACCGCAATTGCAGTAATCAGAACCGGTAAGCCGACTGCCATAAAGTTGAAGTAAGCAGGCAGGTTCATACCAAGCAAACCACCAATCAGGATCGGCCCTACAATCGCGCCCATACGACCAATCGCAGAAGACCAGCCAATGCCTGTCGAACGTACCGCAAGCGGGTAGAACTGCGCAACATAGCTATATAGCAACATTTGTGAACCAATCGACGCTGCACCCGCCAGAAACACCAGGATGTAAAGTAAGAATTGGTTAGATGCGAAGCCCATCAGGCTCATCACAATCGCACCCATAATACCCAGGAACATCAGTACCGGTTTCAAGTGGAAACGATCCGCCAGAATACCACCACCCACAATACCCACGACCGCACCCACGTTCATCACCATCATGAACATCAGACTGTTGTCCATCGAGTAGCCGGCTGCCATCATCAACTTCGGTAACCAGCTACTTAAAGCATACATGGTTAACAGACAAGTGAAGAACGCGACCCAGAACAATAAGGTATTGACCGCACGGCCACGACGGAACAAGCTCACCACGTTCGCTGCTTCAGGCACATTTTCCTGTGGCAGGGTAAGCGTTGTATTCTCGGTAACCGTTAGATTTGGTGCCAGACGACGTACGATTTGACGTGCTTCAGCCTGCTTGTTTTGCTTCACAATAAATGCCAGCGATTCAGGCAAAAATTTCCAGATCACTGGTAATAAAAATAATGGAATACCCGCGATAAAGAACATGATTTCCCAACCAAAACTTGGGGTAAACCATGAACCCAACAACGCAGCCATTACACCACCGACGGCATAACCACTAAACATGGTGGTTACCAAGGTACTGCGCATTTTTTGTGGCGCATATTCCGAAGTCAATGCCACCAGATTCGGCATGACCCCACCAATACCCAGACCGGCAAGAAAACGTAAAATACCGAATTCGGTTGGATTTGAGGCAAAGCCACCCGCAAAAGTTAAACCACTGAATAATACAATACAGATCATGATCACTTTCTTACGACCGATCTTGTCCGCGAGGGAACCGAAGATCATCGCACCAAACATCATGCCAGCCAGTGCGGTACTTGCAAGCATGCCCGCTTGCACTGCACTTAAGCCCCAGTCTTGCATCAGTAAGGGTAAAACCACACCATTGATTGCTAAATCGTAGCCATCAAATAAGATAATAAGTAAACACCAAGCAACTACATTGAAGTGGAAAGGCGTGAATTTCGCATTATCGACTACAGAATTTACATCTATTTTTTCCGTTGTCATCGTTCTCATCTCCCATGAGTACTTGTCCATAACATCTTTGTTGAAGATTGAAGGCAATCTTCAATGTCAGGCAATATACGCAAGCGGGATTTAAGGCACAATAAGACTAATTGATATTCTGCTATGACAAATGTAATGCCATTTATTTGCGTGATATGTCACATTATTATTAAAATTAAATTTTAAGCCATTAATAATAATGACTTTAATTTAAGCAGAATTTGTAGATTTTTTAGCTCAATCACTTTTTTTGAGTGGTTTTATTTCATACTAAAGATATAAAAAACCCCTTCAGACAAAGGGGTTTTTTAAACTGAATGAATCTATGAGGATCGTTTAAATTTTGGCTGCTTTTAATTGTTTCACCTGAACGCGACCGGGTTGTGGTTGACGAATCATTGAAATAGCGATGATACCAATAATACCCGGCATGGCAACCGCGATGAAATTCCATTTATGTGGTAATTCCATACCCAGCAGCATACCAATCACAATTGGACCCACAATTGCACCTGTACGCCCCACAGCAGACGCCCAACCAATACCGGTAGAACGTACTGCAACAGGATAGTATTGAGCAACATAGCTATATAACAAGATACTGGTACCAATAGATGAAGCACCTGCCAAACTGACAAGTAAATAAATAACAGGTGTTGGAGAGTTAAAGCCTAAACCAACCAGAGACAGTACACCCACAGTTAACATACTAATAAGAACAGGTTTAAAGTCAAAACGGTCTGCCAGAATACCACCGCTAATGGTTCCGATCACGGCACCAATATTCAGTGCTAATAAGAACATTAAACTGCTGCCTAAAGAATATCCCGCAGCCATCATGAGTTTTGGCAGCCAACTTCCAAGTGCATAAAGCATGAGCAAGCACATAAAGAAAGCAATCCAGAATAAGAATGTTCCCATTGCACGATTTTCTGTAAATAACGCTTTTACTGATGCACTTTGTGTCTGATCGCCTGTGGCTAGAACCAGTTCAGTGTCTGCTCGTACGTCTGCAGTTGGCTCAACTCGTTTTATAAAATGACGTGCCTCATTCATTTTTTGTTCTTTAACCAAGAAAGTTAGAGACTCAGGTAAGAACTTCCAAAACAATGGAACAAAAAGTAAGGGAATACCTGCAATGAAGAACATAATTTCCCAACCAAAACTTGGAGTAAACCATGTACCACATAATGCAGCCATAATCCCACCTACGGCATAACCACTAAACATGGTGGTTACAAGTGTACTTTTTAAACGTTTAGGTGCATATTCAGAGGTTAAAGCAACCAGGTTAGGTAATACCCCGCCTATGCCCAAGCCGGCAATAAAACGTAAAATACCAAACTCTGTTGGAGTGGTGGTAAATCCACCCAAAAATGTAAAAGCACTAAATAAAGTGACACAAATTAAAATCACTTTTTTACGACCGATTTTGTCTGCAAGCATCCCAAACAGCATGGCACCAAACATCATGCCGGCTAGTGCTGTACTGGCAAGCATGCCTGCTTCAACAGCACTCATGCCCCACTCCTGCATCAGTAGAGGCAGAACGACACCGTTAATTGCTAAATCATACCCGTCAAATAGAACAATAAACAAACACCACAATACAATGCTTAAGTGAAATTTCGTGAATTTTGCCTGATCAATCACATCATTCACACTAACCGTATTTGCTGCCATTTTCGTGTTTTCTACCATTTTTACTCACCTCCTGTGAGTTATTATTCGTTGTTTTCAGCACGACACATGCCACTAACTCTTATTTATTATTTTTAATGATTCTTATCGCCATGTTCGTGCAACAACTTAGTTCAACACAGCTAATTTTCAGGCAATATGCGACTAAAGTCTTAAGCTTTGCTCAAAATTCTAAACCCATGCGTCCAGTTTTTAATGATTTCTTAACAATTCAAGCTACTTCTTCGATATAAAAATCCCTGAGTTCTCAGACTCAGGGAACGTTTTAAAATTGAGAAAAAACTGAAATTAATATAATGCTTGAGCTAATCGGATCTGAATAATTTCATTATCATCTGCCAGATTTCGATTACGACCACTTGAACCGGGAAAGTTATTGTCATTCAAGACGGTAATTAAATCAGGCCCTTCAATAATAATGTCTTCAATGGTCTGAAATGGAAAACCAAAGCGCTGACCGGTGGCAAGATCTCCCGGACGTACCGGACCATAAAGTAAATCTGGATTGGCCAGATCCATTAAATTAACCAGTTCTTCACGTGCGACAGACTCACCGGACTGATTCAATCTGACCTTGATTAATTTTTTATAGCCGCCCAGATTATTTTCACTGTCATCACGTTCAATAATCACACCTTCTTTGGCACTAAATAACTGAAAATCACCAATTGCAGAGGCTTTCGAAGCCAACTCAAAATAATAGAAATTTCCAGTATAAACTTTCTTTTCCAGATCAAATTCTGAAATGATTAGTTGTGGCGTCGTGGCATTTAATAAAGGTTTTTCAAGTAAAGGATATAAATAGCGACCATTGGGGGAAATTGCCATACCTTCAAAGCCCCCACTCCGCTGTACCAAAGGTTCAATATAACCGTCAATATAACCGGTAGTCCCCTTGTTTAACTGATTTTGTGGAGATCTGAGTTCAGTTCCAGCTTCTAATGGATCAGCTAAAGCAATCGGCGGGCTTTTTAATATTCCATCTGCACTAAAATGTAATAAATAAGGGCCAAATTCATCTCCAATCCAGATATCGCCATTGGGCGCGCGCTGCATAGATTCCGGATCAAAGTCAGCACCTGTCAATAAACGCTCTTGAGTATTCTGATGGACAATTTCAAAAGGAATCAGTTTGTTCGGATCACGAAGCTGAATGTAAGATAAATGTTTGACAGTTGCTGTACCGCCCGCCTTGGTTCTGAAATCGCTAGAAAGATGATGCAAACGCAATAAATAATCAGAAGAATTATCTTGCGAGCCAAAGCCATTATCCGACATCACCAGATAAGTTCCATCCGGCTGCTTTAATGCAGCAGAAAAACCCTGTACAGGCTGGCCTGAAAATGGAGGAAAAATACCATTTGCTCCACGTACATCTCGTCCTGAATCAGGGCCTTCTGCATAGGTCTCTACATCCAGTTTGGCAAAAGACACCAAAGTTGGTTCAGTTACGCTTTCGATGGGCTGAAGGGTTTTATCATCGGATTCATTGCATGCCGTCAGAGCGAATACAGAGACCGCCAGCAAACTTAAAGAAATTTTTCTCATACGTCTATTCATCTTTTTATAAAGTCGACGTCTTATTTAATACAGTTTGAATGACAGGACAGTTGCGATGAGATGAAGTTTTAAGGACAGTTTTATTTTAATAATTTTATCCCATGCAAAAAAAACACCCCCAACTGTTAAGTTAGGGGTGTTTCGAATAATGAGCTGGCGATAACTTACTCTCACATGGGTAACCCCACACTACCATCAGCGCAAAGAGGTTTCACTTCTGAGTTCGGGAAGGGATCAGGTGGTTCACTCTTGCTATTGTCGCCAGCACAACTGTTTATGGACTTGTTCG
>NZ_VPAV01000022.1:0-41384 GCF_013418995.1 Acinetobacter sp. YH12106 | reverse complement strand
TAATTCAAGTGAATTTGTTTGAAAGAAGAACTTTAAAAGCTTTATTTTCACCCGATAAAATACCCATAAAACAAGAGGAAGCTCAAATGAGCTTCCTCTTGTGAAAAATTGTGGGACAGCAATGGCCAAAGTGCTGCTTTTTTTATGCCTCATGTAATAGAACGGATTCCGGCTGTCCGCATAGGCTGAAAAAAATTACCAACTCGCACCACTTTTATTCAAGCTTGCTCTATTTTAGTGAGCAATTCTTATCATCATTGAACATAATGACGAACATTGCTAAATATTTTTAATTTTATAAATTTACATTTTTAATATTTAGACTTTACTTTTTTGTTTCATAAATTTACTTTTTTAATAAATATAGTTTACGTTTTTAATAAAGAAAACTTACATTAATGTACATTTATTTTTTTAAATTTAACAGGTCGAATTATTTTATTGTCGGGCTCATTTTTAATTTAAGAATAAAAGCGACCACGACGGCGACGCATGCCTAAAACATGAATAGCACGCACCAGAACCGCATAAGAAACTGCATAACCAAAGCGCTGTTCAAATATTGGAACCAAATCACTAATATTTTGAAATTTTAAAGATCTTACAAACACTTGAAATTCATTCCAATCTTTAATATGGCCCGGTGCGCCGCGATTTTTTACAGGTTTCTGGACCAAGTCGCCAGTTTCTTCTTCAAGGCGGATCCATGCATCCAGAGTCACCCGAGAGATGCCAAATTCTTTACAGACAGCCACCTTGTAATCGGTCTTTTTATACATCTGAATGGCTGCAATTCGAGTTTCTAAATTGTACTTTGGCATTTTTCATCCTCACTCAATTTATTTATATTTTTATTATATGGCATAGTCATTGCAATTGAACAAATAACGAAAATAAATAATGTTCAGGTGACATCAATGGAAAAAGCACAAGTTGCTTTCAAAAAAATGTCTTTGTGGCAGGTCGTGATCATTGGTGTGGCATATATGACCCCGATGGTTGTTTTTGATACCTTTGGGATTGTTTCCGGCATCACTGAGGGACGTGTTCCACTCGCGTATATCCTTGCCTTAGGTGCCATGCTGTTAACGGCATTCAGCTATGCGCGATTTAGTCGCCAGACAGAAAAACCGGGCTCGGCTTATACTTATACGGCGGAATCTTGCGGGCCGAAAGCCGGTTTCTTTGTTGGCTGGTGTGCCTTAATGGATTATATATTGCTGCCGCTCGTGAATGCTTTACTGGCCGGGATCTATTTGGAAGCCCTGATTCCAGGCGTGCCATATTGGGTGTGGGTCTGTATCTTTACCGGTTTGGTGACCCTGATTAACTGTTTCCGCATTAATATCTTGGCGAACTTAAGCCTGGTTTTTGTGGTGGCTCCCTTGATTTTAATGCTGCTGTTTATCTATCTGGTGATCAAGGGTATAGGTACGGAGCAAGGTTATCATTATGTCCTGACCATGACGCCATTATTGAACGGTGAAAGCAGTATATTGCCGTTAATTGCCGGGGCATCAATTTTATGTTTCTCGTTTCTGGGCTTTGATGCCGTGACGACGATGTCACACGAAACTAAAGACCCGAAAAAAAATATTCCACGTGCTGTAATGCTGACCACGTTGACAGGCGGGGTGATTTTCTTCTCGGCATCGTGGTTTATCCAGTTGTATTTCCCCAGCAATGTCCGCTTTAACAACCCCGATGAAGCATTGCCTGAAATTGTGATGTATGTCGGTGGGGCACTGTTTCAGGCGGTGTTCCTCTGCGCGCAAATCATGAATACCTTTGCTTCAGGTTTGGCGACTCATGCCAGTGCCTCGCGTTTAATCCATATCATGGGACGTGACGGAATTTTCCATAAAGGCACATTCGGTCAAGTGCATAACAAGTTGGGTACACCACTTTATGCCGTGCTGTTCATTGGCTTAACTTCACTCCTCGCCATCAGCCTTGATCTTGCGACAGTGGTGAGTATGGTGAGTTTTGGTGCCCTGATTGCCTTTACTGCAGTGAATTTCTCGGTATTTGTAAAATTCTTTGTTCAGGACAAACAGCGTCAAGGCTTAAAAAATATCTTCCTTAACTTGGTTTTGCCCCTGTTTTCGGTGGGCGTGATGTTGGGTTTATGGATCAACCTGGAAATGTCAGCCTTGATCTGTGGCTGTATTTGGCTCGCAGTAGGTGTGCTGCTCTATATGTATAAGCGTTTGCGTAAACAGAATATTGTGATTAGTAGTGCTTACTAAGATCGAATCAATTGTATTGAAGTAATAGTGAGAAGATGAAATGAATAAGCCAAAATTTATTGAAGATGTCGAGTTTAAAGCCAGTATTAATACACAGAGTGGCAAAGAGTGGAACTGGATTAATCCCAAACATGGCAATTTTGAACATCCTGCCAATTACTATGAAAGCTCACTCGAAACTGGGCATGCGTTTCCAGGTTTAAATGCCGATCTTGAATGTGATGTGGTGGTGATTGGTGGTGGGCTACTTGGAGCATCGACAGCACTCCATCTGTCTGAACATGGCATAGATACCATTTTGGTAGAAAAAAATCGCATTGGTGGCGCTGCTTCAGGACGTAATGGTGGACAGCTCACACCAGGGCTAGCGCGTTGGGAAGCGTCAGAAATGATTGAGCATTTCAGCTATGCAGATGCGAAAAAACTCTGGCACTTTAGCTCTACTGAAGCGATGTCTTTAATCGATGACATTGCAGCAAAATACCAACTTGAGCTACAGCGTAAACGTGGACATATTACCGCAGCAGTGCATGAAGGGCACTTGGTTGGTTTAACTCAAGGGGCAGATGCACGTAAATTTTTAGGTGAAGACCACACCAAAATTGTCGGTGAGCATGAGCTGAAACAGCATATTGCTTCAGAGAATTATTGTGGTGGTCTAATTGACTCGCTGGGGGGACATATCCATCCACTCGCACTGAACCGTGGACTGGTTTATGGCTTCTGCCAAAACGGTGGACAGGTGTTTGAGCAAACTGAAGTGGTGTCAGTAGAAGAGCGTGAAGATGGGATTTATGTCACGACCATAAGTGGCGTAGTAAAAGCGCGTAAGAGTGTGGTCATGGGCGTACATCATGCTTCGTTTAAACTGCTGCAAAAGAACAATCAGACCACAATTCCATTTTATACTTACGTATGTACCACCGCGCCTTTAGAAGTAAGTTTAAAAGAGCTATTGCCAACCGATGCGCCTGTCTACGACACCCAGTTCCAGATTGATTATTACCGGGGTGTGTCTCAAAACCGAATTTTATTTGGTGGTGAAGGGACAGGTTCGTGTTGGAGTCCTGAAAAAACCCATCAGTATTTGTTAGGTCGAATTCAGCATGTATTCCCACAATTAAAACAGGTTGAGCTGGATTTTGTCTGGAGTGGAACCACGGATCTGACCATAAATGGTGCAGCCGACAGCCGTAAATTTGGCCATAAATTCCCGATTTATGCCGTGCAAGGCTGGAGTGGGCATGGTGTGGCGCAAACGGTGCGTATCGGTAAAGCGATTGCAGATGATTTCTGTGGCAAGGCAGATGATTTCAATATGCTGACCACTATTCAGCATCAGGATATGTTGTTTGGTCGCACACTTGCCCCTGTGGTGATTCCAATTGCCAAAACTGCCTATGGACTGGGAGCACTGGTAAATCCGGGCAAGATGGTGTCTTTCTAAAATTAAATATAAAAAATTCCCCTTTCTTAAAAGGGGAATTTAGGGGGATTAAAAATAGGAAATTAAGTGATTTATTCTTTTACTTTCCGCTTTAAAAACTTCGGTTTCCATTCACTGGCAATTACGCCCAGTACCACCATCAATCCGCCCAACAGTGCCAGTGCAGGTAGGCGTTCTCCTGCAAGTCGGCCAAAAAGTGCTGCCCATACCGGTTCACCGGCATAGATAATTGCTGCCTGTGATGGAGCTACCCTACGTTGTGCCCAGTTCATAACCAGTTGAATCATCGCACTGGCAATGCCTAAACCGACTAAAATGCCTGCCAGATGCCAGTGAAATTCAGGTAGCTGAGATTCACCTAAAACAGGTGCAATCATAAAGCAGAACAAGGACGCAAAAATCAGTTGCAGCACTGTGACCCGGCGTACATTCACCTGCTCAGCAAAATAACTGATCAAAATAATCTCCAGGGCAATGGCAATGGAGCCAAGTAAAGTCAAAGTTTGTCCAAAACTGAGCTGAATTGCTGCAAAGCCATTACCAGTCAAAAACACTAACCCGATAAAGGCAAACAATGCCCCGATCCAGGTCATCACCTGTGGTTTTTGACCAAACAGCAGCCAGAGCAGGATTGGTACCAGTGGAACATACAAGGCGGTTAAAAAAGCAGACTCGCTGCTGCTAATCGTTTGCAATCCCACGGTTTGGGTGCCGTAACCGATGGCGATCATGATCCCAATCACCGCGCCGGCAATAATCTCCTTGAGGGTCATACCTTTTAAAGATTTTAATGAGATCAGGGTCACGGCAATGGCAGCTGCAGCAAAACGCAGCCCAACAAACATAATCGGACTGCTAAAATTCAGCCCGTATTGTACGGTAATAAAACTGCCGCCCCAGATCAGGGTAATCAGAATTAAAGCAAGCTGCGGAAGTTTGGCTGCCAGAGCGGGAGAGCGAAAAGTGGAGATGAGGGTCGACATATCAGGAGATCGGAAAATAACAAATAAAAAAGAGGTCCGAAGACCTCTTGTGCAGCAGGCTTAATTATAGCGCCTGTTGTTCATCTAGCAATAACTGCGCTTCACGCAGGCTTAATGTACCTTCGTAAATGGCACGACCAGTAATAGCACCTAGAATGCCCGGCTGATCTTTCAGGTTACGGACGTCATCCATATTGGTTACGCCGCCTGAAGCAATCACAGGTAAACCTGAATATTGTGCCAGATTTACGGTTTGCTCAATATTCACACCCTGCATCATGCCATCACGGGCAATGTCAGTATAGACAATGCTGGATACGCCCGCATCGGCAAAACGCTTGGCCAGATCTGTCGCTTTGACATCCGTCACATTGGCCCAGCCATCGGTTGCCACCATGCCATTCATGGCATCAATGCCGACAATGATATGACCCGCGAATTTTTTGCATGCTTCTTCCACAAATTCAGGATCCTGAACTGCTTTGGTACCAATAATCACAAAAGATACGCCTGCTTGCAGATAATGCTCGATGGTTTCCATCGAACGGATACCGCCGCCAATCTGGATCGGTAAATCTGGCTGCGCTCTGGCAATGGCTTCAACCACTGGCTTATGGATAGGCGTACCTGCGAAAGCACCGTTTAAATCCACTAAATGCAAGCGGCGAGCGCCTTCATTTACCCAATGCTGTGCTGTTGCGACCGGATCGTCAGAAAATACGGTATCGTCTTCCATACGACCTTGTTTTAAACGGACACATTTGCCATCTTTCAGGTCAATTGCAGGGATGATCAGCATGCTTTCGCTCCTTGCTTAATCTTTAGAATGAATTTGAGTGAGTTCATCTTAGCAAATAAAGTCGAAATTTCTAACTCTTAAACAGTATCAATAAAGAAAACCTGTCCGAAGACAGGTCGCAGTCAGGTAATTTATTTTTATCCTTTTAATGATTCAGCGACTGCGCATACGATCTGCTTTATTTTCACTGGCACACTGATTAGACATAGCTATAAGTTTGAGACAGATGGTCTAGTGAATTGACTTGGCCCAGCTGCGCTCCCAACTCATAAAGTCCCTGATTGACTGTACTGACAGTTTCACCCACTAAACCGACCACCGTACCTGCAACTGGCAGGCTGGTCGCGACGTCCGTGACCGGAACCAGGTCATTGAGCAGGGCATCCAGTGTGCCCGATACATCCTGAATTACGCCGCCGACACTGGCGACCGGATTTTCTAGGGTATTGTTAATCAGCTCAAGTGGATTGATTGCTGCCACATATTGTCCGGTTTCATCGACCAGACCACTTAGATTGCTGCCAGTCTGCCCAATCGCGGTCACCACATCACCCAGGATCGGTAAGTTAGCCAATGGAGCAGTCAATGGAGCCGTAGCGGCAAGCACACTGTCCAGAATGTCAGATACACCCCCTAGACCCTGACCCAGCAGATCAGTCGTACCATTCAAGGCAGTATTAACACCGCCTGCTAAGTCTCCTGCAATCCACTGGTCCGAGATGGCATGTACACCTGCGCTGACGCCACTGACCAGACCAGTGCTGACATTCAGGACGGTCGATAGCAGATCTCCGACAACGGGCAGTGCACCGAGCTGAGCGCTAAGAGGCGCAGTCAGATCCGATACGGTTGATACCACTTCATCTACCACGGTGATCACCGTTTTAGTCAGCACACCCAGTGCTGTCGTAATCCCTTGCAGTGCCAGACTCAGCACGCCACTGATTTTTTCATTCAATAAACTGAACATGTGTATTAACCCTCTAGAACATGCACATCCTGATCGGATGATGAATAAGATGGCTCATGTTTTAGCAAATTTTTTAATAAAAAACAGAACGGAGAAACTGCAAATAGATCATGAAAAATAAAGAAATTATAAAAAGTTGAATATATTCAAATTGCTAAGTTTGAAAATGGTTATTGTTTTAAAATGTAAATAAAATCAGTAAATTAATTTGAATTTTATGGTGCTTTTTGAGATTTTATGCCTCAAGATTGGGCATGATTCTATCTGAAGTTAAGTTCCAAGTTAAAGAGACGCTGAAAGTTGCTAAATACACTTGGAATGGGTATTTAAGCAGTCTTAATATTGCCAACTTTTGGGGCAGAATCTGATTTACACAAAGTTACATTGTTGCAGTGTGCTGAAGACATTAAAGCCTTGACGAAGGGCGTAGACGTAATTTCAGTGATGTATTCGGAATCTCTTTGGGGAGTAGATTTCGGCGCAGCAATTCTTCAAATACCAACACTGGCGCATAGGCATCTGCAGCTGCATAGTCAATCTGGGCTGCACTTAAGTTTTTGCTGGCCCAATTGGAAGTGCTAATCCGTTTCGATTTAGGAAAATTTAATCCAAATAACAGGGCGATGGCATTTTTCAGTCCGACCGGATTTTTTAGACCAAAATGACCAAAGCATTTCGACAGCTCAATCACGCTATTCAGTTCTATGCCTCGTTTACGAAACAGATGCGCATCATTTTTCAGGCCAAAACCAACCTTGATCTGATCACGATTGGCAAAAATTGGTGCAAGAAAAGCCCAGATGGCCGGGTTCATTTGAAATAAATAGGCTTTGTCTAGAGTGGCCAGCTGAATCAGATGTGGCCCGGTAGAGATTTCACCGACTTTAAAGGTCGGTTTAGATTCAGAATCAAAGCCAAATAGTGCGCAGCTTTTCAGCTCCTGTTCAACAGCCAGACATTGTTCCAGACTATGAATAAGTTGAATCTGCTGCATGGGAAGATTTTGAAATACAGGAAAGGCCTGAATCTGTTCTTTGCTCGGCAGTATTGTCGGCTGGAGCGCTTCCATAATTATCAATAGTTCACTGGGCTTGGGCACTCAGCTTAATTACTTTTCGACGTTTAAGCAAAAATAAAGCCTAGATTGACCAGCGGAATGAGGATCAGGAGCGACAAGGCCATCAGCATGTTCCAGCCAGATAAGACAGGCGGTCAAAACATCCATTTGGGCTTAAGGCTGATTCACGAGTGTGAGAGTATTGATACATTATTTTATTCCCATATGCTTTAATTATTGTTTAAATATAAGGGCTTGACTAAGCAGAATAATAATTCTAGTGACTAAGAAATAGTCATGATTCTGGCGGTAGATTAAGCTGAACGAATAAAAAAGCCCGCAATCTGCGAGCTTTTTAAGTGAAAGGAAAATCAGATTTTCCAGTCCACAAAGTTTTTCAGTAATTGCAAACCTGCGGTATGGCTCTTTTCCGGATGGAACTGGGTCGCGAACAGGTTTTCTTGATGAATCGCGGTACAGAACTCGATGCCATAGGTACAGCTGGCAGCCACCAGCTCTGAATCTTGTGGCTCGACATAGTAGCTATGTACAAAGTAGAACCGCGCATCCTGTTCAATATTGTTCCACATCGGATGGTCTGGATTGGCCTGATGTACCTGATTCCAGCCCATATGTGGCACTTTTAGACCGGCCATTTCCGGGAAATGCTTCACCGCACCTGCAAAAATACCCAGCGCATCTGTGCCGCCGTTTTCTTCAGAATGCTGCATCAAGGCCTGCATACCGACACAAATGGCCAGTACCGGCTTGTTAAATACCGCGTTACGGACCACTTCATCAATGCCGGCTTCGTGCATGCCTTGCATGCAGTCACGCATGGCGCCTACACCCGGAAAGACAATCTTGTCTGCCTGAGCAATCAGTTTTGGATCATTGGTGACATCCACCGTGGCACCGACATGTTCTAATGCTTTTGCCGCAGAGTGCAAATTTCCCATGCCATAATCAAGAAGGGCAATACGGGTCATTACAGCGTACCTTTGGTTGAAGCTACTGTGTTAGCCGCACGTGGATCGATTTCACAAGCCATACGCAGAGCGCGGGCAAAAGCCTTGAACGTACTTTCAATCTGGTGATGGCTGTTTTTGCCTTTCAGGTTATCGATATGCACCGTCATCAAGGAATGATTGACAAAGCCCTGGAAGAATTCAGAGAATAAATCCACATCAAAACGGCCGATCATGGCACGGGTAAATGGAATATCCATAAACAGGCCTGGACGACCGGACAGATCCACCACAACACGGCTTAAAGATTCATCGAGTGGTGCATAAAAGTGACCGTAGCGTTTCAGGCCTTTTTTATCGCCCAGCGCTTGTGCAAAAGCCTGACCCAAGGTAATACCACAGTCTTCTACGGTATGATGGTCATCAATTTCCAGATCGCCTTCACAATGAATATCAATATCAAACAAACCATGACGCTTGATTTGATCAATCATATGGTCTAAAAATGGAATACCCGTGTTTAAGGTGCCTTGACCAGTACCGTCGAGATTCAAACGAACTCGAATTTTGGTTTCGTTGGTATTTCTTACCACTTCACTGATACGATCTGTCATAGACACGTTCCTCAAATACGTCAAAATGATTGATGTAGAAAATATTTTCGCCGTGACGACGTCACTGCATATTAGATTGCTCAGGAGGGTTTATCAATGCCTATTACCGTACATGCTTATACTTCTTTAGAAAATGATGAAGTGCGCAGCCAGCTTGAGCGACTGTATGACACTAGCCCTGAATTTAGCGATGGGGCAGATGCCATGGAACAACTAGAGCAAAACCTTACACAGTATACCTCAGTTTATAGTGCAGAATTTAATACCAAGATTATCGGGGCAATCTGGTGCACCGGACAGGGAGAAAGCCGGATTCTGGAAAATATCGTGGTGCATCCGGCCAACCGCGGGCGTGGCGTTGCAGAAAGGCTGGTCAGTGAAGTCTGCCGCATGGAAGAAGAAAAAGGGGTCAAGAATTTTGTGCCGGGGTGTGGTGCCATCCATCGTTGTCTGGCCAATCTGGAAAAAATCTAAAAATAGATCAAGCAGTCGCAGCCTTCGGGCTGCTTTTTTGTAAATAAGACCGCAGATTTGTTTTATTGGTGAAGTCTTTGGTAAAAACTGTTTAATTTATGACTCAAATTGATGCGAGTTGATGGAAAAGTAAACATTTGATGAAAATTATTCTCTGCGCTCTTGACGATTTAAAGCTGAAACTGTTTAATACGCGACATCGGCGTGATAGCTCAGTAGGTAGAGCAACGGATTGAAAATCCGTGTGTCCCCAGTTCGATCCTGGGTCTCGCCACCATATTTTAAAACATTTTAAAGTTTTCAATCCCTGATCCCATCAGGGATTTTTTTTAGACCAAAATTCAGTCATTCAATTATTTTTTTTATAATTTTGATTGACTAATGCAGCCAGATACGGCTTAATACACCGCATCGGCGTGATAGCTCAGTAGGTAGAGCAACGGATTGAAAATCCGTGTGTCCCCAGTTCGATCCTGGGTCTCGCCACCATATTCAAAAAACCTCAAACATTGTTTGAGGTTTTTTTTCGCCTGTCATTTTGTCTTTCAGCTGAAAACAGTGGTTTTGCCTCACTATTCGGCTTTCAGACGATGAGTCTGTGCTCTGCTATTTCCGGGATGATTCACATGAGTTGCCATTCATCTGAGCAAGCATGAGTTATCCAATTAATCAATGTAATCTAGTAGATAAGAATATTGAAAATAGACTGGATCATCGTCAGTTGCAGTATTTGGGCCATCAATAATAGGGGAAAGGCAAACCAATGAATATCATGAAAATGTCTATATTCGGACTCATGCTCGGTGTTTACAGCATCGGAGCGCAAGCCGAGGACGAGCAAGCGGTGGTGATGCTACCAACCCTGACCGTGATGGCTGAACCTGAAATGAGTAATGAAACCGGCTATGTACCTTTTGTACAGGAAGAAAAGAATCTGCGTGCCTTACAGCATCAGGTGATTCGTGGTACCCGGGATGCAGAGAATTTTATGGTCAATCCTGATGTGGTGGCAAACCTCGAGATCCAGCCCATAAAAGCACCTGATTTAGATTCATTGTCACCGGCACTACAGCAGTACGTGCTCACCATTGCCCAGGGACTGCAATCCAGTGATCCAACCCAAGGGCTGTATACCATTCTGGAGAATTTTGGCATTGATCGGAGTAACAGCCTGCAGCCAGATCGCAATATGAAAATCCAGATCAATCTGGACAAGGTGAATATCGACCTGCTTGAAAATCACCTTAATGTACCTGCTGTCATACAATTACCGAAACAGCCCTGAAATACTGTCCAATGCTACCTATCCATCCCCGCCAGTCGGGGATTTTTTATTGCTAAAATTTACGGTAAAAGGAGCATTAATTTCTAATCGCCCGCTTAAAACCAGCTCGAAATATGCGCCAGTGATCAGGCTGACATGACCGTGTATCAATCCTCACAGTAATGCTGATCATATTTACACAAGTTTAAGGAACAATAAGGTATCTCCCCCTGAAATGAAGATGCGGAGGTTTTCCTTATGCGTCCCCTTAGCACAACTTTCCTTGTATTAATAAGCCTGTTTTCTGTGCTGCATCTGGTCAATGCACATGCCGCACCAGAATCTGTCACTTTACCGACACTGACCGTGATGGCAGACCGTGAATTGCGTGAAGAAACAGAGTTCATACTTCCCCTGCAACAACAATCCAGCCAGAAAAAAGCGTTAAAGATGCGGATGCTGAAGATTGAACGCGAATTGCAGGACTACACGGTTAATGCTGATTTCGCGGGTGATCTCGACATTCTACCTAGCAGCAATCCGGCACGACTGGATAGCCTGCCACCGGGGCTGCAACAGTATGTGCAGGCGATTGCGGATGGTTTACGCTCTGCTGACCCACGTGATGGTATTTATCTGATGCTGGTGCCATTTGGTATTAACCGTAATGCAACTTCGGTTCAGGCTGCCCGAGAACAATTCAACCTGAATAATATTGACCGGACGCTGCTGAATGAATGGTGTGCTGCGAATGGTTGCTAGATAAAGTCAAACGATACAGCGTGAGTTTAAAACAGGATTTCGATCTGATTTCCTTTTGGAACAGTCCGTGCCTTTGCAGAGGTTTTGTATAGAAGAATTGATTTATGCTTAAAAAATAAGCATATTGATAAAAAGGAAATCTATACATAACTTGCAGCAGGGGAGCATGTGCATGCCGCGTGTTTTTATGATTTTAGCCGCTGTGACACTGGCAATTTTTATCGGACTGTTTTATCAAAACTCTGCCCAGAAAAAACATCAGGCTGATTTGCTCGAATATGAAACTGTGCTTGAAGAAAAGACCGAGAGCATTGCGCAGCAAGCGCAGGACTGGTCTAAACCGATTCAGCTTGAGCTTGAGGATGATCGTCTGGATGGGGACTATGCCATCATGGCCGAATTTATGCTGGGTCAACTACGGGACAGTGCCGAGGAGCGCAATCAGTATCTACGCGACCTGAAAGCGGCCAACTGGCAGAATTTTCTGGATATTGACCGTCTGGCCAAGGATCAGGCACAAGACTATAAAGAAACCGAAGCCATGCTCAAGCAAGTGCATCAAATTGTGAACAGCTATCAGCAGCAAATTCAGCAGCGTGATGCCGAGCTGATCAATAAGGCACAGCAACTGGATATTAAAAACCGTTATCGCCAGCAGCTGACCGCGAACCTGCAAGCCGATCAACAGCAAAGTAATGCCCATGCGATCTTTGAGATTGAGAAACAAAGTCTGGCCAAGGCAGATGCCTTATTTGCCGTATTGAAAAAGCATAAATGGCAAAAGAAAAATAAAACTTTCATGTTTTATGAAGATAAAGCAGTGAAAGAGTTTAATGCGCTGTATAAAGAAATATTAAATCTGAATAAACAGATGCAACAGATTGCGACAGCAAACCAGAAAGCGGTTGAAAACAAGTTATAACCCTGTAGGCAATCACAGGATTGCCACATGACTGTCATCTGCTGTTCAAACTCAGTGCTTAAATTGAATGTGTCGCACAGATCACGACATAACATTTAAGCAGGTGAGTCATGCAAACAATTCAGGTTTTTGCTGATATTCAGCAGGTGTACGGTGAGTTTGTCGCAAATAAAATATGTCCAAAACTACAAAGTCTGAATAATGAGGGCAGGAGCCGATTTTTCTTGAATCAATATTTCAAGCTGATCGAGGACTGGCACTATACCGAACAGATTGTGATTCAGTTTAATCAGCAATATTTCAGTCTGGATCTGGAAGGCGCGCCGGATTTTATGGATCAGGAAAATTATATGCGCTGGCTACAATCAGAACTATTGCATTAATCCAGTCACCCTATTCATTCTCTGGCTAAACTCAAGCTGTCGATCGAGGCAGCTTTTTTATTTTCCAGATTTGGTCTGCATCTTGCTGCTGTATTGGCACAGCGTAAATAAGCGCTGATTCCAATTCCGGCCTGAACCAGCTATGCTGAAATGAATAAAACCGTCGCTATAAGCATGACAGGCGGCGCATGCATGAGATGGAGGGCGATATTGATGCAAGAACTGATTTGTTATAAGCAACTTCCGGTCTGGACAGAAAAGAGTATTCCTCAGGGCTTCAAGAATCAGCACAATACCAAAGCAGGGACTTGGGCCAAACTGACGTTACTTAAAGGTGAGCTGCGTTTTGCCATGCTGGAAGCATCCGGTGCGGTGCAATCTGAACATGTATTTACACCAGAACAGCAACCGCCATTTATTGAACCTGAGGCTTGGCACAAGATTGTTTCTGCCAGTGAGGATGTCGAATGCCAGCTGCGTTTTTATTGCCGGCCTGAAGATTACTTCATCAAAAAATATCAGTTGAATCCTACCCATTCTGAAGTACTGGCTGCCATGCCCTATTTAAAGGGTGGCCGTGCGCTGGATGTCGGTTGCGGTACAGGACGTAATGCGCTGTATTTAAGTCAGAATGGTTTTAATGTCGATGCCTGGGATGTCAATGAAAACAGTTTGCAGACCTTAAGACAGATTGTGCAGACGGAGCACATTGATCACGTGCAGATCCAGCGCCGTGATCTCAACACAGATACCAGCATTACAGGCCAGTATGACTTCATTTGCTGCACCGTGGTGATGATGTTCCTCGAGGCGAAAACCATTGCACCCTTGATTGCGCAGATGCAGCAGGCCACCGTGCCGGGTGGTTATAACCTGATTGTTTGTGCGATGGATACGCCAGAGATTCCGGTACAGCCCGATTTTCCATTTAGCTTTAAGCCGGGCGAGTTACGGGCTTATTATGAGGACTGGAAGATTGTGAAATACAATGAAGATATTGGTGAGCTGCATCGGGTGGATGCGCAGGGCCAACGGATTAAACAGCATTTTGCGACCATGTTAGCGCAAAAGGTCGAATAAGTGCTTTAAGCTGCTGTTAAACTCTTGAATTAAAATGAGAGTGTTCAAAACAAAAAAAGATGTCGTAATGACATCTTTTTTATGCTTTTAAAAAGCTTAAGCCGCTTTTTTAAACCAAGAGAACCAGCCTTTTTTCTCAGCTTTTACGTCTGCTTGAGCAGCTTCGGCTTTCTCAGCAGCCGCGTCTTTTACTTCAGCAGCAGTTTCAACAGTTGCGTCTTTTGCTTCTGCTACTTCTGTTTTTGCAGCTTCAACTTGTTGTTCTGCGGTTGCTTGTGCAGTTTCTACTTGAGCAGTTGTTTCAGCTTTTACTGTTTCAACTTTCGCTTCAGTTGCTTGTTTTGCATCTGTAGCAGTGGCTTGAGCAGCTTCAACTTTTGCTTGCACAGGCGCAACCGCTTCTGTAGCAACAGTTTGAACTGTAGTGGTTGTAGCAGCAGGTGCTACTTGAGCTTCAGTTGCCATTGCAGATGCAGAAGTTGCTACGATTGCAGTCGCAAGCATTGTTTTAAGCATGTTCATATAAACCCCTTAAGGAAGTAGGAAAAAAGAGGCTTGATCATACACAGATAAAATTTAAGCGATTCATAATTAAGATTTTAATGGTGGAAAAATAAACCAATTTTACAAAGGGATAACATTCTAGTTTAAATAAAAAAGCTCCGAAGAGCTTTAACTAATGACATAAAGTTTTGGTCGAGGTTTAGATTCTTCATATTTAATTAAAGAATCAAATGTTAGTTCATTAAAGTCTTTTTCAGATATACGAATTTCATCGAGCATTTTCTGCTTACTAAATTTTGGATCTGAAGCTAATGTTAAAATTAATTTAGGAAGCATTACGCTTTCATCACGGTGAGTTTCGTTAGGCTCATTAATATGATAACCTAAGGTATTAATTTTCATAGAGTTACTTCGATAAAACCAATCTGTTATACGTTGCAATTTATGCGATTTATAATTTATAGCCTTTAAAGATGTTCGTCATACTTTCTTATAGTCGATCATATTTTCAATCGTTAAATAAGAAGGAACTGTACTTAAAAAACCTTCAGTAGGCATTAAAAATTCTGAAGCAAACTTATCTGCTTCAGTTTCTAAAATACGATTGTCTACTTCATTGCGGACATATTTATTATGTGTGTGCATAACGGTGTGGCCTAATTCATGCGCACAATCGAATCTTACCCGTTCGGCAGATTTTGTATCATTCAAAAAAATAAACGGTGAGCCTGATTCATCATCAAAAAAAGAAAGGGCATCAATTTCTTTTTTTTGTATAAAAAACCCCGCACTAAGCGGGGTTTCTTTTTATCTCGGTATTTAAGAATTAAACACGTTCGATAATGGTCGCAATACCTTGACCCAAACCAATACACATGGTCGCAAGACCAATTTGCGTATCTTGCTGTTC
This sequence comes from Acinetobacter sp. YH12106, assembly GCF_013418995.1. Taxonomy (NCBI): domain Bacteria; kingdom Pseudomonadati; phylum Pseudomonadota; class Gammaproteobacteria; order Moraxellales; family Moraxellaceae; genus Acinetobacter; species Acinetobacter sp. YH12106. The sequence continues at coordinate 25,998 of NZ_VPAV01000022.1, read as the reverse complement.
CATCACGTTAAGCAGAGACGTGGTAATACGCGCACCAGAACAACCGAGTGGGTGACCCAACGCAATCGCACCACCGTTATGGTTCACGATGTCTTGCTTGTCATAAATGCCTAAGCCCTTAAGAACAGACAGACCTTGTGCAGCAAAGGCTTCGTTCAATTCAAAAGTCTGAATATCAGAAATCGCAAGGCCAGCACGTTTCAAGGCTTTTTGCGTTGCCGGAACCGGGCCATAACCCATGATCGCAGCATCACAACCTGCAACCGCCATAGAGCGAATTACAGCACGTGGCTTAAGACCTAAGGCTTGTGCACGCTCATAAGACATGAGCAACATTGCAGAAGCACCATCAGACAAGGCTGAAGAGGTTGCCGCAGTCACTGTACCGCCTTTCGGATCGAACACTGGACGTAAAGCACGGAATGATTCGATGTTGGCATCCGGACGGATCACTTCATCGATATCACATAGAACTTTATAACCATCAGCGTTGTGACCTTCAATGCCCACAATCTCGTTCTGGAACAGACCATTTTCAGTCGCAGCCCAGGCACGACGATGTGATTCCACACCAAAGGCATCCTGTTCCTCACGGCTAATGCCATTTATGCGACCCAGCATTTCCGCAGTCAAGCCCATCATGTTGGACGCTTTGGCATAATGCTTAGACGCTTCCGGGTTCAGGTCGATACCGTGCATCATGCCAACGTGACCCATGTGCTCGACACCACCAATGATGAAGATATCACCCTGATTGGTGGCAATTTGCGCAGCCGCAGTATGAATCGCCTGCATAGACGAACCACACAAACGGTTCACGGTTTGACCAGCCACAGTTTTCGGCAAGTCTGCCAGTAATGCGATATTACGGGCAATGTTCATCCCTTGTTCCAGAGTCTGGTTGACACAGCCCCAGATCACGTCTTCAACTTCATTCGGGTCGAATTCGTTACGTACCATCAGGGCACGGACAAGTTCAGCAGACAGGCTGTCCGCACGTACATTGCGGAACATACCGTTTTTGGTTTTACCCATTGCTGAACGTACGCCATCGACGATGACAACGTCACGTGGATTTAAAGTAGCCATTCACGTTGCTCCTTAACCGTAGAATTTTTTGTTGTTAGCAGCCATTTCACGCAACATTTCTGGCGCTTCATAAGCTTTACCAAGGTGCGCATACTTATTGCAAAGCGCAACATACTCAGCTACACCGGTTTGATCGATGTAACGGCATGGACCACCACGGAATGGAGGGAAACCGACACCCATGATCATTGCCATATCTGCTTCAGAAGCAGTCGCGACAATGTTGTCTTCCAGGCAACGAACCGTTTCGTTACAGAAAGCCAGCATCATACGGTCAATGATTTCCTGAGCGTCAAATTCACGTTTTTCCACAGTTGCAACAGAGGCCACAAGCTCATATGCAGTTGGATCAACCACTTTGGCTTTTTTGCCTTTACGGTCAAGTTCATACTTGTAGAAACCCACGTCGTTCTTTTGCCCCAGACGTTTGTTTTCATACATGGTTTGAATCGAACCTTTGAAGTCCGGTTTCATACGATCCGGGAAGCCTTCAGCCATCACTTCTGCACCATGCACGCCAGTATCAATACCGACAACGTCCATCAGGTAAGCAGGGCCCATCGGCCAGCCGAATTTTTCCATCACTTTATCGATTTGCTGGAAATCAGCGCCATCTTTAAGCAATAGGTCAAATGCACCGAAGTAAGGGAACAATACGCGGTTGACCAGGAAGCCCGGGCAGTCATTCACCACGATTGGTGTTTTACCCATTTTCTGAGCAAGTACCACAGTCGTTGCAATGGCTTCGTCAGAGGTCTTCGCGCCACGGATCACTTCAACCAAAGGCATCATATGTACCGGGTTAAAGAAGTGCATCCCCACGAAGTTCTCAGGACGTTGCAGGCTTTCAGCCAGACGCGTGATCGAAATCGTAGACGTATTTGAAGCAATGATGGTGTTCTCACGTACTGATTTTTCAGTATCAGCAAGTACAGCAGCTTTGACTTTCGGGTTTTCCGTGACTGCTTCAATCACGATGTCGACTTCTGTGAATTCGTCATAGCTTAGCGTTGGACGGATACGTGCAAGCGTTTCACCCATTTGCGCAGGCTTCATCTTCTTGCGTTCAACCTGTTTGGTCAACAAGCCATTGGCTTCTTTCATGCCCAAAGCCAGTTGCGGATTACCAATATCTTTCATGATGATTGGTGTGCCTTTGCTTGCCGCCTGGTAAGCAATACCGCCACCCATGATCCCAGCGCCAAGTACCGCCGCCTGGTTCACCGGATGTGCACCTTTTTCATATTTCTTGGAGGTTTTTTTCACCACCTGATCGTTCAGGAACAAACCGATCAGGGCACCTGCCTGAGGTGTTACCGCAGCTTTGGCAAAGCCTTCAGCTTCAGCTTTCAACGCATCATCACGATGCAGGCTAGCGCCGGCTTGTAATGAATCAAGCAATAATTTTGGTGCAGGATATTGAGCAGGATTGGCTTTGGCCAGAACCATGCCTTTCGATGAATTAAACGCCATCATCTGTTCGATCGGGCTGAGTTTAACCGGATCCAGTTTTTCCTGACGCTTGGTTCTCCAGTCTAAACGGCCATGAATCGCCTGTTTGACCAGATCAAGTGCAGCATCTTTAAGTTTTTCAGCAGCAACCACCGCATCTACAGCACCGTCTTTTAGTGCAGCAGCAGGCTTTTTCGGGTTGGCCATGGCCATCCATTCTACAGCATTGTCGATACCGATCAGACGGCTTAAACGCACTGTACCACCGAAGCCCGGGAAAATGCCCAGCTTGATTTCAGGCAGACCGACTTGCGCCTGTTCTGACATGACACGGTAGTCACACACCAGACACATTTCAAAACCACCACCCAGTGCCATACCATTAATGGCCGCCACTTTAGGAATGTCGAGATCTTCGAAGCTGTTGAAAATTTCATGTACCGGCATCGCCCAGTCAACAATCGCTTGTTCACCCTGAGCAAAGTTATCGCCGAATTCTGTGATATCGGCACCGACAATAAATGTAGATTTGCCTGAAGTGACAATCAGACCTTGAATATCGGCATGGGAGACGGCTTCAATAGCAGCCTTGAAATCTTCAATCGTTGCACGGTTGAATTTGTTAACAGACTCACCTTGTAAGTCAAAGCGGAATTCTGCAATCCCGTCCTCTAGCATTTGGACGGTAATGGCATTGCCAGCGTGGATCATGCCCTGATCTCCTTTATTTTGGAGGACTTCTAAGTTGATGTTGTGAAGCAAATGCGCATATCCCGCGCACTTTTAGACTTCGCTAATCTTACGATAACTATATCCAAAAAGAACATAACAAGTTGTATCAAGCCGTGACGCAAGGGTCATCAATTTTTGCCGAATCGATTCCATCTGCGCTGTATTTTTGTTGCCGTTTTTGACCACAGCCTGAACTAAAGATTCTGTTTCAATTCATTATTTTTTATCGATTAGCCTGATTGATATGGAGCAGGGTGGACAATATTCAAGGGCAGGCTTTACCGCTATTTGGTCAATTCAGTCAATTATCGGCCTGTGGAACAAGGGAAATCAGGGCTGAATCTCGCTCAGTACAGGGCGTGCAGGCATGTATAGATATTTTCGGATCAGCCGCAATAAAACTGCAGTTGATTGTTTTAGTCGAGGGTTTTCTGAGGATTTCAGCCCCAGCATGCCTATGTTGATGCTAGGCCTGAAATAACAGTGCTTCTGTTGGATATGACCTCTGTCATCTGGCACAGAATTGTTTATGATGATTAGGCACATAGATATGGGGATCTCGATGCAGGTATTTCGTTCCAAAAAAGACTGGTGGCTGGTCGCTTTTCTGATCTGTATGAGTGGCCTGTTACTGCAACTGCTGCTGACCATGCAGGCCAAAGGCACCCTGCAGCAATATCCACTGCACACTGCCATCTACATTCTGACCATTATTATTCTGTGGTGGCCGCTGTGGAGTACGCGCTATGTGCTGGAAAATGGGGTGTTGAGCATTAAAAGCCTGTGGTTGAGCTGGCAGATTCCGTTGAGCGCCATCCAGTCCATTCAGCCGACGGATCATTCCATTATTGCACCGGCCTTGTCCTTAAAGCGTCTGCGGATTGACTATAGGGAAGACGGCGTGCAGAAATTTGTATTGGTTTCACCTAAAGATCCGACCACTTTTAGACAAGCGATTCAAGCAAATAAACCGGATATTGAGTCTGCATGATTTAAGCTTTTGCTTGCTCAGGCAGAACCACAAATTGTCCATCGACACAGTCCAGATGCAGACTGAACTGCTCGGGCTGGCTTAAAAAATACAGCGCCAGAACCGGTTCCAGTTCGGTACGCAGCTTGCGGCCCAAATGCCGGGCGCCGTAACGAATATCATGCCCTTGATAAAAATAGGCTTTGGCTGCAGCGCTTAAATGCACGCTGCGTTGCTGATGTTGCAAGCGCTTGTTCAGTTTATCCAGTTCAATTTCGACCAGACGCGGCAGGGCATCATGCTGTACCGCCTGATAATGCAGGCTGCGGTCAATCCGGTTTAGAAATTCAGGATCGAATTTACGCTGCATGACTTTTTCAATAATGCGCTGGGTGGGTACATGTTTCAGGCACAGCGCCTGCATTTGCTGTGGCAGGTAGCTGAGTTTTTCCAGATATTGCTGTGCTGCCTGTGCGCCGACATTACTGGTCATAAAGATCATGCAGTTACGAAAATCAATAGTTTTGGTTCCAGCTGTCAGGGTCAATCTGCCAGTATCCAGCACATTCATCAAACCACGAATCACTTCGTTACTGGCTTTTTCCAGTTCATCAAACAACATAATGCCGGGACGGGTATGACTGCCGGCAATCGCCGTTTCATCAAACAGGCTATGACCTTCTTTAGAACCGACATAACCTGGCGGCGCACCGGTGAGTGCCGCGGCATAATGTTCCTGTGCCAGAGTGTTCATGTCAATCCGGCAGAAAGCATCCGGATGACCATAAATCGCTTCGGCAATCAGACGCACGGTTTCAGTTTTACCGACGCCGGTTGGGCCGAGCATCAAGGTGACCGAGAGTGGACGCTCCGGACTGGAGAAATCGGCCTTGACCACATGCAGCATTTTTTCAATTTCATTCAGTGCGGCATCCTGTCCAATCATCCGTTCACGCAGCAATTGCATCACGTGATTCGGCTCGAAATGAAAACGCGGTTTGCCAATCCGGCGATCACGCTCAGAGGGGTGATGGGTGGAGCTGGATGGTTGAACAATATGGATGCCCGATTGCTGCATGGTCATGCGAATCATCTCAAAACTAGACCCTTCGAGCATAGCAAAGTTAAAGGTTGAAATTTAGAGCTTTTAGCAATCAGATCATGCGGAGAAAGCTATAGATTGCAAAGATGGCTGAGCTATAGTTTTAAATTGGGTGTCAAGTTGAGGGGAATTTTGTGTTTTCGCTTGAAAATAACCGAATAATCATCACATATATCTGCAGATTGCATGTAAAAAATAGGCTTTAGGTGAACGAAAACGCACGTCCTCATATCGAGAAAATTCTGGCCAATATGACCAGCTTGCCCGGGGTCTACAGGATGTATGGCAAAGACGGCGAACTATTGTATGTGGGTAAAGCCAAAAATCTAAAAAACCGGGTCTCCAGCTATTTTGTCAAAACGCTGGATCATCCCAAAACCCAGGCCTTGGTGGCGCGGATTTATGATATTCAGACCTTGGTGGTGCGCTCTGAAACCGAAGCCTTGTTGCTGGAACAGAACCTGATCAAGCTGCATCATCCGCCGTATAACATCATGCTGCGCGATGATAAATCTTATGTCTATATCTTTGTTTCCGCAGATAAACCTTATCCACGACTGGCCAGTGGGCGCGGCAAGGGCAAGCATCAGGTCGGCAAGTTTTTTGGGCCTTATCCGAGTGCCTATACCGCCCGGGATACCTTGGTGGTGCTGCAAAAACTGTTTAATGTGCGTTCCTGTGAAAACAGCTTTTTTGCCAACCGAACCCGTCCTTGTCTGCAATACCAGATCAAGCGCTGTTCGGCGCCCTGTGTCGGATTTATCTCTCCGGATGACTACAAAGCAGATGTGGATAATTCGATTCGCTTTTTGCAGGGCGATACCAAGGAGCTGAATCAGGAACTGATCGCAAAAATGGAAGCGGCAGCCGAAGCTCTGGAATTTGAAAAAGCCGTGTTCTATCGCGATCGGATGGCACTGTTAAGAGATGTGCAGTCACAGCAGGCGATTTATAAGCTCAAAGGCGAAGCCGATATTTTGTCGATTGCTTATCAGGCCGGGGTGACCTGTGTGCAGATCATGCATGTGCGCAACGGTAAAATGCTTGGCGGAAAAAGCTATTTTCCGGATATGCTTAGTGATGATCTGGGGCAGATGCTGGCCGATTTTATTGCCAATTTCTATTTTCAGGTGGCGGATGAAATTCCGGCCGAGCTGATTGTCAATGTCGAAGTGGCCGATCGCAAGGAACTGGAAGCTGCCCTGTCGCAGCATTTTGACAAGAAAATCCAGATCAAGTCCAAGGTACGAGAAACCCGCGCGGAATGGCTGGAACTGGCACAAATGAATGTACAGCATGCGATTCAGGGCAAGCTGGCCAATCATTTTGAGCTGAATGACCGTTTCCATCAGCTGGAACAGGTGGTCGGCCGCCCGGTGGACCGGATCGAATGTTTTGATATTTCGCATACCATGGGTGAAGACACTATCGCGTCTTGTGTGGTATTTGATAGTGGTGGGGTACGTAAACGTGATTATCGTCAGTTTTCCATCCATGACATTCAGGCGGGCGATGACTATGCCGCCATGCGTCAGGCTTTGACCCGTCGTTATAAAAAAGCCATGCTGCCAGATTTACTCCTGATTGATGGCGGCAAGGGGCAACTGCATATGGCGATGGAAGTGATGCAGGAACTGGGGCTGGAGGCCTTTATGGTCGGTGTGTCCAAAGGCGAGGGGCGTAAACCCGGTCTGGAAACCCTGCACTTTACCGATGGTCGCAAGATTCAGTTGCCAGAAGATCATAAGGCACTCCATTTGATTCAGCAGGTGCGGGATGAAGCGCATCGCTTTGCGATTACCAAGCACCGCGCCAAACGCGATAAAAAACGCGGTTCATCGGTACTAGAAGTCATTCCGGGCCTTGGGCCAAAACGCCGTCGTGACCTGTTGACCCATTTTGGCGGGATTCAGGGCGTACTGAAAGCCTCAGAAAGAGATCTGCAACTGGTGCCGGGATTGGGTTCAGTCATGGCACGGATGATCTATAAAGTGCTGCATGAATAATTATCAAGCCCAATGCAAGGGCAAAAGAGCACATTGACGCACGGGTCATTGATCATTCACAGCAGAGCAAGCTTGACTCAATATACTGAGGATCAAGACTCACTGAGGGATCAACATGTCTTTGCAGGCGCTTTATGCACAAATTTCCGAACAGGAATGGGTGGAATTTCCATCAGGATGGTTACAGGGGCGCACCCTGTATGGTGGTCTGGCTGCAGCAATGATGATGCAAAAAGCGGTTATTCAGATCAATGATCCGGCCAAACATCTGCTCAGTTGCAGCGTCACCTTTGTTGGGCCGATCCAACAGGCGAAAGTGCGACTAAGTGCTGAAATTTTGCGGGAAGGTAAGTCGGTCACCACCATCGAAGTGCGTCTATGGCAAGACGAGGTAGTACAAAGTATTCTGATTGCCAGTTTTGGTATCTCGCGTGACTCGGAAATTCAGGTGCAGCAAGAAGAACAGGCACCTGACTATGCTGCACCAGAGCAGTTGTTGCAGATTCCTGCTGGTTATGGCCTGCCAGAATGTTATGACCATTTTGAAATCGCCTGGGCGGACGTCAATCTGCCTTGTAGTGCCAGCTCACGTCCGGACTTTGGCGGCTGGTGCCGTTTTCATCCTGAAAAGCATAGCAATCGTGAATTCCTGATCGCTGACCTGATGGCAATTTTCGACATCTGGCCACCTGGTGTACTGCCGATGTTTAAAAGTATGGCACCCGCGAGTAGTCTGACCTGGAGCGTGACTTATGTGCATCCGCTTCAGCATCAACTGCATGATTGGTTTAAATATAAAGTATTTACGGATCATGCTACGGATGGTTATGCAACCGAGCATGCCTATCTCTGGGATGCAGAAAATCGCCTGATTGCGATGGCAAGACAAACAGTGACGGTGTTTGCCTAGTGACACTGACAGCCAATTCGTATAAAGTGAAGCCTATTAATGATGGATCAAACCTCTAAAAAAGTGTGCATTTTCATCGTACATGAGGGGAACAATTGGCGGTGTCTATGACTACAGGTCGTATCCTGAATATTCCAAATATCTTGACCTTGGCGCGTATCGCTCTTATTCCGGTATTTTTATTGGTGGCTTACTGGCCGCCTGCAATGGGCTTTGAAGCTAACCATTCCGACATGACACGGCATATTATTTTGACCACGATTTTTGTAGTGGCTGCAGTGACGGACTGGTTTGATGGCTATCTGGCTCGAACTTTAAACCAGACCTCTGCTTTTGGCCGTTTTCTCGATCCGGTCGCAGATAAATTGATGGTCGCAGCTGCGCTGATTGTATTGGTGCAATGGCAACCTTCAATGTCGATGGCTTTTGCTGCGATTGTGATTATTTCACGTGAAATTACTGTTTCAGCATTACGTGAATGGATGGCAGAACTGGGTGCACGAACCAATGTTGCAGTATCAACCGTGGGTAAGTACAAAACGGCTTTTCAGATGATTGCGATTACCGTGTTTTTGCTGAACTGGCCACCACTGGAAATGCTGGCCTATGCCTTGTTGTACACAGCAGTCATCCTGACTTTATGGTCGATGTTTATTTATCTGAAAGCGGCTTGGCCCTATTTGAAACAGCCTTAAGCAAAATTAAAAAGAGAAGCTCCTTGAAAGGGGGCTTTTTTTATGCGCTTAAATTATCAAGCCAATCGGCAAATTGCAGGCAAAAAAATACCCAGCCTTTGGGGGAAGAACTGGGATGAAATCGGGGTATTTGTTGCTTATTATTATAGTTATTCAAAGATATCTCATCTTCTTAGGGATCATTATAGAGAGACAGTTTTTTTTAATCATGTGGCTTCTTGTAGCAGAATGTTGTGTTTTGTGATTACTCTGTATATTGCTTTTACAATCTATTATTTTGATACAAATCTGAATGTTTTTCAGCAGGATAGTGGCTGACTAGATAAACGAAATAGAATAAGTAAAAATCTGTTTTTGTGCTCTAAGTGTGAGTTAGTAAGATTTGCTAGAATTAGTCAAAAAATCCCCTGAGATAGGGGATAGATTTATGCCTACGCGGACTTCATTCTTGTTTTGTGTAAAAAAGAAAGGCAGGGCTTTAATGTGAAAAGTTCCTGCATTGGGAGCTCTTCACATTCAAAACTACCCGCTTCGCTGGTCTTGAGTAATGTTTAGAGCAATACATAAAAAAAGAATCCCCAATAATGGAGATTCTTTTTTAATTTAAGCCTAAGCGCGCTTTCAGCGCTTGTCTTGCATAATTTTTAAAGTAACGCTTTAAAAATTACTCAGGCTTCAGCCCTTCAGCTTTTTCCAAAGTTTCGTCATTGCTAAAGAACTTTTCACGTTGTTCTTCTAGAAACTTTTTCGCGTCCGGTTCAAATACGTTTAAACGCTTTTCATTAATCAGCGTAGTCTGGTGTTTGAGCCATTCCTGCCAAGCCTGTTTAGACACATGGTCAAACAGTTCCTGACCCTTGGGGCCTGGGAAGGGTGCAAAGTCCAGGCCTTCCATTTCTTGTTGATACTTACGGCAAAATACTTGTCGAGACATATCAATACTCCGAATTTAAGCTAAAAAAGTTAAGCGTAAAGATTTTCTAAGCGAGTATAAGCCCGGGCAATAGCAGCTTCGACTTGCGCAGGTGCAGTTCCACCAATATGGTTACGTGCATTCACAGATGCTTCAAGTGTTAACGCTTTTTCAAATACATCGGCCTGAATCAGTTCAGAGAACTGTTGAAGTTGTTCAAGTGTCAGCTCAGACAAATCTTTCGACTCTGCAACACCCAGTGCTACAGCTTTGCCGACAATTTCGTGCGCATCACGGAATGCAACGCCATTTTTCACCAAGTAATCTGCCAGATCAGTCGCAGTAGAGAAACCACGTAGCGCTGCTTCGCGCATTTCAGCAATGTTTGGAACCAGTGCAGGAATCATGTCGGCAAATGCCATCAATGAACCACGTACCGTATCGATCGCATCAAACAAGGGTTCTTTGTCTTCCTGATTGTCTTTGTTGTACGCCAGCGGCTGGCCTTTCATCAGGGTCAGCAGACTCATCAGGTCGCCATAGACACGGCCGGTTTTACCACGTACCAGTTCAGGCACATCCGGGTTTTTCTTCTGTGGCATGATTGAAGAGCCCGTACAGAAACGATCCGGAATATTCACGAATTTGAACTGCGCTGAAGTCCATAGAATCAGTTCTTCAGACATACGAGACAAGTGCATCATAATTAACGAGGCAGCAGCATTAAATTCAATTGCAAAGTCACGATCCGATACTGCGTCTAAAGAGTTTTCAGCAACGGCTTCAAAACCTAACAGCTCAGCGGTGTAAGCACGCTCGATCGGATAGGTGGTTCCTGCAAGTGCAGCAGAACCCAGTGGCATACGGTTGACACGTTTACGGCAATCAATCAGACGCTCAGAGTCGCGTACCAGCATTTCAAACCAGGCCATTAAGTGGTGACCAAAAGTCACCGGCTGAGCGGTTTGTAAATGGGTGAAGCCCGGCATGATGGTATCGGTGTTTTTAGCCGCTAGGCTTAAAATACCTTTTTGTAATTTTTCGAGTAATTTTAAAATCGCATCAATTTCATCACGTACATAAAGACGAATGTCAGTTGCGACCTGATCATTACGGCTACGGCCAGTGTGTAATTTCTTGCCTGTGATGCCAATACGCTGAGTCAGGCGCGACTCAATGTTCATGTGCACATCTTCTAGGTCAATGCGCCATTCGAACTTACCTGCTTCAATATCGGCTTGAATGGCAGTCAGACCTTCGATGATGTCATCGCGTTCCTGTGCCGTCAGTACGCCTACTTTGGCCAGCATGGTTGCATGGGCAATCGAGCCTGCAATATCCTGTTTATAAAAACGTTGGTCAAATTGAACAGATGCTGTAAATTCAGCAACAAAAGCATCAGTCGCTTCAGAGAAACGACCACCCCACATACCCGAAGTCTGGGCTTGTGATGGATTAGAGGAATTAGAAGATGTGGTCATGTCGGCTCAATCAGATTAAAAGCAGTAGAACGAAAAAGAGTATAACAAATTCAAAGCCCATTGCCGAAGTCACATCTGCTCAATCTTTCGCATCGATAAACGAGCAAACACAAAGTTCCTATTTTTTTAGCCAGATTGGCAATCTTCGCTATTTGATGGAACTGTTTGTCGGCGGCAATATTCTGGCCATGATTCTAGCGCTCGCAGAAGCACAGTCGTGGCAAGCTTTAAATGCGATGCATCTGCTGCAATATATGCTGTATATCAACTGGGTACTGTTATGTTTTGCAGCACTGGTGGAATTATTCCATCAGGCCTTTCAGCATATGGGGATTAAGCTGGCGCTCATTTCCGGTTTTTTGCTACTACAGGCCATTGTGGTGCTGACAACCATCAATCTGAATGTTGTGATACATTTTGGAATGAATTTTAATTTTCAGGGCTTAAACCTGGCAATTGCCCTGGATCAGGTTGGGTTACATCTCAGTTTGGGTGTTTTGCTCGGTATGTTTTGTTTTCGCTACCTGTATTTGCGTGAACAATGGGAACAGCAGCAGCATAGTGAACTGAATGCCCGGATTCAGGCCATGCAAGCGCGGATTCAACCGCATTTTCTGTTCAATAGTATGAACAGTGTGATTAGCCTGATCAGCATCGATCCGGATAAAGCCGAACATATGCTGCTGAATCTGTCCCGCTTATTTCGTGCCAGTTTTCAGGAGTTGAAACTGGTCAGTCTGCAAGAGGAAATTGATCTGTGCCAGCGCTATCTGGAGATTGAGCAGATCCGTTTGGGTGAACGCCTGCAAATCGAATGGAAGTTAGAAAACAAAGACTTATACTCACAAGTACAAATCCCATTATTAACTTTACAACCCTTGTTAGAAAATAGTATTTTCCATGGAGTTGAAAAAATTCTCACAAAGAGTACGATAAGCATATTGGTTGAAATATTGCAAAATCAAATTAATATCATTATTACTAACCCTTATACGCAGGATAATAAAACTTTAAAAAAGGGGCATGGTATTGCAATAGAAAATGTCAGACAGCGTCTGCAAGCTTATTACGGACCCAGTATGACCTTTCAAACCTTTGCCGGCGAAGGGATGTTTACGACGGTAGTGCGATATCAATATAAATAAAAATAAATCAAAGAAATCGCAGTTAGCTTTATCATGTATTTGATCATGTTAACTGGGTAAGGAGGAGCAATGGACATCCTGATTTGTGATGATGAGCCTTTGGCTGTCGAGCGATTATCACGTTTAGTCTCTCAGCTGGGGCATGATGTGGTGGCGACTGCAAGTCATGGTCGTCAAGCGATTGATCTGGCTCACCAATACGAACCCGATGTCATACTATTAGATATTCAAATGCCTGAAATGAATGGCCTTGCTTGTGCGCAGTATTTGCGTCAGCTGGACCCGATGCCGGCAATTATCTTTTGTACGGCCTATGACCAACATGCGCTGGATGCATTTAAATCAAATGCCGAAGGCTACTTGCTTAAACCCGTGATGCAACAGGAATTGGCACAGGTTTTGGAGCACTTAACTAAACTTACCCAAGCTCAGATGAGCCAACTAAAACAAAAAGAAAATATGGACGAAATCAATATCAGCCGCCAGCAGATTGCGGCAAAGACCTATCGTGGTGTCGAATTGGTGCCAGTTGAAAATATCTATTATTTTCTGGCGGATCAGAAATATGTCACTGTACGTCATAAAAACGGCAGTGTACTGATTGATGAAACCTTAAAGGAGCTAGAGCAGGAGTTTGGGAACCAGTTTATCCGGATTCATCGTAATGCCTTGATCTCGGTGAATTATCTGGATGGTCTGGAAGTGGTCAGTTCAGGTCAGTATCAGGTGCGTTGTCGTGAGCTGGACGACCGTTTAGCGGTCAGTCGGCGACATTTGCCATTTTTAAGGGATCGGATTCAAAAGCTATAGCAGGAATCAATGAGAGCATTCAGTTGAAACTTGTATAAATTCACTTGCATTTTAAAGTGAGCAGGTTAAGTTTAGACTATTGTTCTCATTTACTGTTATTGAAATTTATGAAGACCCTAAAAATTGCAACTCGACAAAGTCCACTTGCGCTTTGGCAAGCGGAACATATCCGTGCGCGCCTACAAGATTTGCACGCTGGTTTGCAGGTCGAGTTAGTCACTTTTGTTACACAGGGCGATAAAATCCTAGATACGCCGCTGGCCAAAATTGGTGGTAAAGGTCTATTTGTAAAAGAATTAGAAGCTGCTTTACTCGATGGTCGTGCCGATCTGGCCGTACATTCCATGAAGGATGTACCGATGGCATTGCCGGAAGGGCTGAGCCTTGCGGTGATCTGTGAGCGTGAAGATCCACTGGATGCCTTTGTCTCGAATACCTATGCCAGCTTTGATGAATTGCCACAGGGCGCCAAAGTGGGCACTTCCAGTTTGCGCCGTAAAACCCAGATTTTAAAACAGCGTCCTGATCTCGAAATCATTGATTTGCGCGGGAATGTCGGTACACGTTTGTCCAAGCTGGATGCCGGTCAGTATGATGCGATTATTCTGGCCAGTGCCGGTTTGAAACGTTTGGGTCTGGCAGAACGTATTCGTCATACTCTGACTCCTGAAATCAGTCTACCGGCCGTAGGTCAAGGTGCACTGGGGCTGGAATGCCGTACCCATGATCAGGCGGTACTGGACTTGATTCAGCCATTATTACATGCAGAAACGGATGCCTGCGTGCGTGCTGAGCGTGCCTTTAATGCCTATCTGGAAGGCGGATGTCAGGTGCCGATTGCCGGCTATGCCACGCTCCAGAATGATGTGATTTCAATCGAAGGTCGCGTTGGCAGTGTTGATGGAACGGTTTTGCTGCGTGCACAGCACACTGGAAAAATTGCAGAAGCTGAACAGTTAGGGGTGGAATTGGCCAAAAATTTACTCGATCAAGGTGCAGGCGAGTTGCTGAAAGCACTTTATTCAAACTGATGTTACTGATTAATACCCGTCCGAGTGAGCGTGCTGCGGGTTTGACTCAGCAGTTACAGGCAGCGCAGATTTCTGTACTAGAATTGCCTTTGCTGGAATTGCACGCACAGCCTTATTCCGACGAGCTGTTACGCTTGTATCGCCAGCTGGATCAGGCCAAAATCATTGTGGTGGTCAGTCCGACTGCCGCCCAGATTGGCATGCAATATTTACAGCAAGCGGAAATTATCTTATCGCGCTTGGCAGATGTGCAATGGGTGGCGGTGGGTAAAGCCACTGAGCAGGCGCTGGCTGGTTATGGTATTCAAAGTCATGTGCCTGAACTTGAAACTTCGGAAGGCATGTTGCAATTACCCGTGTTAAGGCAACTGCCTGCTGGCTCAGCTGTGGCCTTCTGGCGCGGAGAAGGCGGCCGTCAATTTATGATGGATCATCTGCGCGCAAATAATATCAAAATTTTGAATTTTATTTTATATCGGCGGCAATGCCCCGCAAGCACAGCAATAATTTTGGCAGAAAACCTGGCATTGCTTGAAGCGCAGCAGCGCTTTGCCGTGCTAATCAGCAGTGAAGCAAGCTGGTTAAACTGGCTGACATTAATGCAGGATAACTCGGATTTAATGCATCAGGCCCGTTATTTGGTTTTGGGGCCGCGTTTGGCCACTCTTCTTGGGGAATATCAACAGCAGCATCAGGCAGGGTTTGAATTTGTGCAAATTGATGATTTAGAGGCGAATACGATCTTGCAAAAAATGAGACTGATACTAGGGAACGCATGAAGAAACTATTTATTGTATTTTTCATTTTGAGTGTGGTGTGGCTCATCAAACTCAGCTATGACCTTTATGTTCTCAATGCAGCGCAGACTGGACTTCATCAAGGTGTTAAACAGTTGCAGCAGCAAAATGCCAATCTCAATGATCAGTTTGTGGCATTAAAACGCCAGTTTACCGCCCAGCAGCAAAATGCAGGCACTCCCTCAGCTCAGGCAGCAGCTGCAGTGCTAACTGCTGACATGCAGAATGATATTGCTCTCGTACAACAGCAGCTGGATCTGATTGAATTTGCACTGCAACAGCAACAATATGCCACCGCCATTGAAAAACTAAACCACCTGCAGAATGAGTTGGATGAGTATGTCTTGGCGCCTGCCTTGGTCAGTAGTCTGCAGCAAGTAATTGCGAAAGATCAGGACATGCTGAAAAAATTCGTCAATAGTCGCTTGGTGCAGCAAAATAAATTAAAAGAAGTATTGATGCAGATGGATGCTGAAATTGAAAAAGAAATTCAGGCTCCGCATCTTCAAAGTTTGGAAACTCAACGCTCTTTCTGGCAGCGCTGGATTCAGATCGAAGCTGCAGAGCAGCCGAGTACTGTATTAATGCAACGGCATCTGGTATTGAAAGAAGCTCAGTTGCGCTTGCTCATTGCACAAAATACGTTGCAGCAAGATCAATCTGTCGCCTTTCAGCAAGCGTTGAATGCGGTGATTGATGTCTTGGAGCAATTACCGGATGCACGTAGTCAGTACTGGATTCAGCAGTTGCATCAAATCAAGGCCACACCGGTCACTCCAAAGCCTTTATTAAATACACGCACCTTAGTTGGCTAATTGCTTATGAAACAGATTTTGCTGGCCTATTTATTTATCTGCCTACTGGGTATAGCGGGGCTGAGCATCCTGAGTTATGGGCATGGGGCCGGCTATGTCTATTTATATTGGCGTGAGTGGCAGTTACAAACCACATTGTGGTTTTTGGCGGCCTCACTGGTCACGTTCAGTTTTTTGATCCATTGCCTCTGGTACGCGATCAAACAGTATCGCAGCCGTGAACAGCGTAAAAATGAAACCGTATTTAGTTTTGCCCATTTACATCCTTATGAACAACTGGCTGTAATCTGGTTATTAAATGCAGCTCAGGATCAACGGGATTTTATTCAGCAGTCTTTTAGCAAGTCGGGCTTACTCAAACATATTATTGATGCACGATTATCTTGGGGGCAACAGCAATATACAGATGCCTTGACTGCTTTAAATCAGTCTAACCCGATGGCATTTGAGTTGGCAGAATTGCAGCGAATTGAAATTTATTTATCGCAACAGCACGGTGAGCAAGCACTGACTCATTTAGAATTTTTAAATCAGCATGAATTATCACCATGGTTAATACAGGTGAAACCAGCCTATGAACAGCGACTCACCACATTATGGGGTGTATTTGCCCTACAGTTTCCCTGGTTATATTTACGCTCGACTAAATATGGACATTTAGAACAAGAAGTAAAAAAAATATGGCTTGAACAATTATTATTAGCCTATGATCAGGCCACACAAGATGATTTAATTTATTTACAACAGCGTTATTTAGATTTAAAAAAGCAAGTATTTGATCGTGACTATACAGTCAAGTTATTATGGTTGAAATTATTATTCAGAATGCCTGAAATGAGTGCCGAACATGAAACAATGGCAATTCATTTATTAGAGCAACAATTTAATCAGGACGTATTTTATTTGTGGTTTCAACAGCAATTGTTACGGCAGAACCCGGATTATGATCATATTGCACAGCAGATTTCGCATTGGGAAACCAAGTATCCGGCATTACCGATTTTGAGTTTTGCAAAATGGCATGTGTTACAGGCCACCGGTTATACAGAGGAAGCCCAGTATTTGCTTGACTTATATCCTGATGATATTCGTATGAGTTATTTGAGAATTAAAGCGGCCTTACAAGACCGTGAAGACTTGCTCCAGCAGTTAAATGCAGTATTTGAGTCCAATGTAAACTTTATCGAAATTAAGATTTGAGAATCATCATGTCAGAATTACAACAATATCCAGTGGTTTATGCACAGAGCGTGGCATGGGGAGATATGGATGCATTGGGCCATGTGAATAATGCCATGTATTATCGTTATATAGAAAATGCACGTCTGGCTTATCTGGATGCATTGGATTTACTGAATGAATCGGTCTCTATGGTGGTCTCTTCAAATCAGTGCCGTTATTTAAAACCGGTGGTTTTTCCAGATCATTTAAAAATTGCAGCACGTATTGAAGAGATTCGAAATAGTGCATTCCGCATGCATTATTTATTATGGAGTGAAAAACAGCAAAGTATAGTAGCAACTTCTGAAGCGGTTATTGTTTTTATTGATCAAAAAACCCTGCAGAAAACTCAAATTCCAGAACATATCCGAAAGAAAATCGAAGCACTTGAATTAACAGCCGGACATGAAATCTAAAAAATGAATTGATTATTTGATTTTGTCATTATTTCTAAACTTTATTGTTATTGATTTAAATATTTATATTGAATGTTTTATTTAATATAAATATGATGAGGTATTATTTAACAAAACAAATAATATTATTTAATCGGAGAGCATTATGCCAGATATTACTCATTTATCAGTAGAAGAGTTAAAGCGTTTACAAGCCGAAGCAGAATCACTGATTGCTTCAAAAAAAGACCAAGAGATCGAAGATGCTTATCAGCAAATCTTGGCCGTTGCTGACAAAGTAGGTATGACGGTTGAACAGTTACTTGAATTTGGCGCGTCTAAACGCAAGAAATCATCACGTAAATCAGTAGAGCCACGTTATCGTAGTAAAAGCAACCCAGATGATACCTGGACGGGTCGTGGCAAGCAGCCGCGCTGGTTGGTGGCAGAGCTGGACAAAGGTGCCAAGCTTGAAGATTTCTTGATCTAAGCCTCGATTTGATCTCGTCATTAGGCTGTCATACAGACAGTCTAAGATTGCTGAACCAAGCATGATTGCTTGGTTTTTTTATATCTATGAATTGGCGTTGGGAAAAAAGTGTGCATAATGTGTCTGTATAAGGAAAACATTATAAATGGGGATTTAGACTTGAGATATTGGTCGTGGTGGGATGAGCAATAAACCTAAAACTTTAAAATGGTTCATCCTTGCTCTTGTGGCGTTTTTTATCTTTGTGATCCTGCAAGTGCCAGCTGCCTGGTTGATTTCAAAATTTTATAAAAATAATCAGGCCTTGCACAATGTAAACGGGAATATCTGGCAGGGCAGTGCTGACTGGAAAAAAGGTAATTTGCGGGGCAGCCTGAACTGGAAAGTACGGCCATTGGACTTGCTGTTGCTGCGAGTTGGGGCAGATGTTGAATTGCATAGCGGCAATACTCAGCTTTCAGGGATCATGGGCTATGGGCTGAATAAAGCCTTGATCGTCAAAAATCTTGAGGGTCAGCTCGCGCCGGAAACCTTAAAAAAAGTGGCAGACTGGCAATGGCCAGCGACTGCTATTCAGTTTAAAGAGCTGGATTTTAAATATAAACAGGAACAAGGCTTCAGTCAGGTGACCGGGCAAATGCAATGGGCGGGTGGTGAGCTGATTTATAGCTTTGCCCAGCGTCAGGAACGTATGAATGTACCGGCCATGACCGGACAACTGGCAGATGAGAGCGGACAGCTCTTACTCGACGTTCGGGATAACCGAGAGCAACGTATGCTGAATATAAAGCTTGATCCCAGTCTGATGCTCGATATCCAGCTTACCCAGCGCTTTTTAATGAATGCACCCTCCTATGAAGGTAAAGCTGGCCTGGATACTTATGTGATTAGTACCCGCCAACCCCTAATGGGAGGCTTGAACTAATGGCCATTTCTCTTGGCGATCTAAAAAATATCGATCTGAAACAGGCCAATCGTGTTGCGCCTGTCGTGTTGCTGTTGTTGATTCTATATTTATGCTGGAAACTGGCGGCCATGTTCTGGTTGCTGATTGCACCACCTCAAGCTATGCAGCTGGATCGGGTGGAACTGGGTTCACAACAGGCGCAAATCCCCAATATCAGTGCATTTTCGCTGTTTCAGGAAAGTGGACAAACAGCGGCAGGAGCAGAAGCTGCCAATATTCTTTTGCAAGGCGTGGTGGTTGCCAGTCCAAGCTATAACTCTTCTGCGGTGCTGAAAGTCAATGATCAGGTGGATCGTTATCGCGTTGGAGAAATGCTGGGCAGTAGTGGTTTTGAGCTGGCCGAGGTCTATTGGGATCGGGTCATTCTGCGCAGAGCAACCGGTGCCACTCATGAAGTGTTATTCAAGGGGCTGGAAAATGGCTTGAATCAGCCGATCGTGCCGGCAACCCCAGCATCTAATACGATGTCTGCTCCATCTTCGATTATGAATAGCGCAGCTGAAGCACAAAATCTGCCTTCAGTGCAAAATGAAATCGGTCGGGCAATCCAGCAGATGCAGGAAAACAAGGATCAGTATTTACAGAATATGGGGGTCAGTGCGTCGGATGGAGGCTTTGAAATCACTTCCCGGACACCAGCTGCACTGCGTAATCGACTCGGTTTAAGACCGGGAGACCGGATTTTATCTTTAAACGGTCAGACGCTATCGCAGGGGCAAACCGAGGCGCAATTACTGGAACAGGCTCGACGTGAAGGTCAGGTCAAACTCGAAATAAAACGTGGTGATCAGACGATGACCATACAACAAGATTTGAAGTGATGTGTCATCACGCATAGGGTTAGGAAACACAAAAGTTTATGGCTTTATTTAATAATAATCGATCAGCATGGGCATGCTGTGTGGCCGCCCCGCTCGTAGCAATGATCAGTACGGCGGGTTATGCGCAAACCTGGAAAATCAACCTGCGGGATGCTGACCTCACCGCATTCATTAATGAAGTGGCTGACATTACCGGCAAGAACTTCGCAGTCGATCCGCGGGTGCGTGGTAATGTTACCGTTATTTCCAATAAAGCACTGAATAAAAATGAAGTCTATGACCTGTTTTTAGGTGTGCTCAATGTCAATGGTGTGGTGGCGATTCCTTCGGGCAATACCATCAAGCTGGTACCGGACAGCAATGTCAAAAGCTCGGGCATTCCCTATGATGCCAGAAGCCGTGCCAGTGGTGACCAGATCGTGACTCGGGTATTGTGGCTGGAAAATACCAATCCGAATGATCTGATTCCAGCACTGCGCCCTTTGATGCCGCAATTTGCCCATCTGGCAGCAGTGCCGGGCACCAATGCGCTGATCGTATCAGATCGGGCCAATAATATTTATCAGCTGGAAACCATCATTCGTAATCTGGATGGCACCGGTCAAAATGATATGGAAGCGGTCAGTCTACAATCGAGTCAGGCCGAGGAAATGATCGAGCTGATCGAGTCCATGACAGCCACGGGTGCAGCCAAAGATGTTCGTGGTTCGCGGGTACGTGTCATCGCAGATACCCGCACCAACCGGATTATCATTAAAGGTGATCCGACAACGCGTAAGCGGCTGCGTCAAATGATTGAAACTTTGGATGTGCCGGCGGCAGACCGTCTGGGCGGCTTGAAAGTCTTTCGTTTGAAATATGCCAGTGCCAAGAATCTGGCAGAGATCTTGCAGGGACTGGTGACAGGGCAGGCGGTGAACAGTAGTTCAAATTCCACTAGCACGTCTTCGGGTTCATCTTCCCTGAGTTCGAATAACAGTTTAAGCAATAACAACAGTAGCAACACCAGCGGAAATAATACTTCCTCCGCTATTCAGTTGAATACCGGCATGAACACCGAGCAGGGTGGAATTAGCAGCTTTAGCGCAAATGGGGTGAGTATTATTGCCGATGCCACGCAAAACTCTTTGGTGGTTAAGGCCGATCCACAATTGATGCGGGAAATCGAATCAGCAATTAATCAGCTGGATATTCGCCGTCAACAGGTACTGATTGAAGCTGCCATTATCGAAGTAGAAGGTACAGATGCCGATCAGCTTGGGGTGCAATGGGCCTTGGGAGATATCAGTAGCGGTATCGGGCTGATTAACTTTGATAATTTTGGTACCAGCCTAAAAAATGTGGCAGCCGGTTATCTCACCGGCGGTGGTGCAGGTGCTGCAAGTGCCGTGGGAGCTGGGACTTCGTTGGTGCTTGGTGATTATCGTGAAGGCAGTGATGGTTCACGCCGTCTGTATGGTGCGCTGATTCAGGCCTTAAAAGAAAGCACCAAGTCCAATCTGTTGTCTACGCCATCCATTGTGACCATGGACAACGAAGAAGCCTATATTGTGGTCGGTGAAAACGTACCCTTTGTGACAGGCTCGGTTTCAACTGGCGCTGCTGGGGTGGCCAATCCCTATACCACGATTGAACGTAAAGATGTCGGGGTCACTTTAAAAGTGGTGCCGCATATTGGTGAAGATGGTACGGTGCGTCTGGAAGTGGAGCAGGAAGTATCGGCTGTTAATCGGGATCGTGGACAAGCGCAGGATCTGGTGACCAGCAAGCGTGCGATTAAAACTTCGATTCTGGCTGAAAATGGGCAAACCATTGTGCTGGGTGGTCTGATTTCGGATAACACCAGTTATGGCCGTCAGGCAGTTCCGGGTCTGGGCGCAATCCCTGGTCTTGGGCGTTTATTCCGTTCTGAAGGTAAATCTAATCAGAAACGTAATCTGCTGATCTTCATCCATCCAACGATTGTGGGGGATAAAAATGAAGTCAGTAAACTGACCCAGCAACGTTATAGCCAACTGTATAGTCTGCAACTGGCCCTGGATGCTGATGGTAATTTTGCCAAGCTGCCGGAACAGGTCAGTGATGTCTATCAACAGCGTATTCCGGTTTCGAAAACACCTTTACAAAATTCGTCTTATCAAACTGTGCCGACGGCTCCAGTGCCGACTCAGCCAGCTGCTGTGGTAGTCACGCCTGTCGCGATTGAGCCTGTGTTGCAGTCACAACCCGGACAACACGTCGAAAAGCGTAAAAATACCGTGACCACCACAACACTTAGACCGAAGAGCTAAGTGATGTAGCATGAACAAACAGCATGTTATGATAATGTCAAAGAGAAAAGAGAAGTAAATTCATGACTTGGAAAATACACGCGATTACAGGTGACTTGACAGGGCAAGAGATTAGCATTGACCGTGATATGCTGGTGGGACGACATCAGGCCGCAGACATTGTGTTGCAGGCCGCAGAGATCTCGCGCAAACATGCTGCTTTCTTGCTCAAAGATGATGCGCTCTGGGTACAGGACTTAGGATCATCGAATGGCACTTTCGTCAATGATGTGCAGATTGCACAGGAAACGTTATTAAAACAGGATGATATCGTTCAGTTTGCCAGCCTGAAATTTTCCGTGTTGGCGCCTGTGGCTGCGGTAGAAGTTCCAGCAGAAATAGAAGCCACGGCAGAAAAAGTCGTGGCACAGGTTGAAGTGACTGAACCAACGCCAGCACAACAAATGAATGAGCAGGGTATACCGGAACTGACACAGCGAGATGCCTCAGTCCAGCTGACCCGAGATGGCATGCCAACCCATGTCGGGATTCCAAAACCAGCGCCGATTCCTGAAGGCGTCGATCTTGCTGCAGTGAAACCAGAACCTACGCCAATGCCGGTTGAGCAGCCTGTGTCACGGGTAGAGCAGGAAAAAGAAACCCAGAAAAATGTGTCTGTTGGTTTGATTTCAGTGATTGTATTAATTATTTTGGCAATTATGGCTTGGGTAATGTTTAAATAAGCCGATGATTGGTTACAATCAAGGCATGCACAGCGCATGCCTTTTTTGTGGCTGCGAATAATATAAAAGAGGGTCGGGATGTCTATTGCACAATTAGAACAGCGTGAACTGATCTTGTTTGATCTGGATGGTACTTTGGTTGATTCGGCGCATGACCTGTATCGTGCCATGAATATGAGCCTGAATGTGTTGCAATTGCCTTTGGTCACGGAAGAGCAGGTTCGTACCTGGGTGGGCAAGGGCACCTCGATATTTTGTGAAAGTGTATTGCTACATCTGGTTGGTGAAGTCACACCCGCACAGCATCAGGAGCTGCTGAATACTTTTCTGGATATTTATAATGTTGATCCTTGTGTCGACACGGTTCCATTTCCCGGAATTCTGAAGTTTCTCGACTGGGCCAAAGCGCAGGGCAAAACCCTGATCTGCGTCACCAATAAGCCGGAGCTTCCTGCTTGTGCTATTTTAGAGACATTGGATATGGCACATTATTTTGCCGAGACCATTGGTGGCGACCGTTTTAGCGAGCGTAAACCGCATCCGCGTCAATTATTACACTGTGTCGAACAGTATGGTGTAACGAAAGAACAGGTGTTACTGATCGGGGATTCTTCCAATGATGTGGAGGCTGCACGTCGCGCCGGGATTGATTGTATTGTGGTGAGCTACGGCTATAATCACGGTGAAAATATAGCAGACTGTCATCCTCAAGAAATTGTAGATGATCTACGTGAATTGCTTGCTTAATTAGGGTGTTAGGAAAATAAAATGAATAGTGATCAGGTTTTTCGATGGCGTCGCTCAGTTCAAGTCTATTTATACACTGAGTAAACCCAATTTAAAGAGAAAAACCGCATGACCACACAAGCACAATTCCAGCAACTTGCTGCACAAGGCTATAACCTGATTCCAGTGTACCGTCAGCGTCTGGCCGATACGGATACCCCACTTTCTATTTTCGCGCGTCTTAAGCAGCATCAGCAGGCTTATCTGTTTGAATCTGTCGAAGGTGGAGAAAACTGGGCACGCTATTCGATTATTGGGCTGGGCGAATCTACGGTATTTTCCTGTAATGCCGGTGAACTGACGGTACAGCATGCGGACGGCTCGATTGAAAAGCAGCACTGTGCAGATCCTTTTCACTATATTCGTGACTTTCAGGCTCAGTTTAAAGTGCCGACCCAACAGGACTTACCTGCATTGCCAAGCTTCACTGGCGGTCTGGTGGGCTACTTTGGTTATGATGCCGTGCGTTATATTGAACCCAAACTCAAAAATGTGCCTGAAGCAGATCCGGTTGGCTTGCCTGATATCTGGATGATGTTGTCTAAAACCGTCATTGTCTTTGACAATTTAAAAGATACCTTATTTCTGATTGTGCATGCCGATGCAGCTGACCCGATTGCTTATGAAAAAGCACATGAACAATTGAATGAATTGGAAAATATTCTGGCAACACCGATTAGCCTGAAAGCTGAAAAACATAGTCCGCCACATTTTGAATCTCTAACCGGACATGACAACTTTATTGCCTCGGTTGAAAAGGTCAAAGAATATATTCGTGCCGGCGATGTGATGCAGGTGGTGCCCGGGCATCGTATGGTGTCAGATTTCGATGGTGATCCTTTGCAGGTCTATCGTGCGCTACGTCATCTGAATCCTTCGCCGTATCTGTTTCTGGTACAAGGGCAAACCTTGGAAAACAATACACCGTTCCATATTGTCGGTTCTTCGCCAGAGATTCTGTCACGTCTGGAAAATGGCATTGCCACAGTGCGTCCTTTAGCAGGCACACGACCACGTGGCAAAACCAAGGAAGAAGATCTGGCCCTTGAGCAAGACTTGCTCTCTGATGAAAAAGAAATTGCCGAACATGTCATGCTGATTGACTTGGGTCGCAATGACGTCGGACGCATTGCAAAAATTGGTAAAGTTCAAGTGACTGATCAAATGGTGATCGAACGTTATTCGCATGTCATGCATATTGTCTCGAATGTACAGGGTGAAGTGCGTGATGATGTGGATGCCTTGGATGTTTTTAAGGCAACCTTCCCTGCCGGTACGCTTTCAGGTGCACCAAAAATTCGTGCCATGGAAATTATTGACGAAGTTGAGCCGGTAAAACGCGGAATTTTTGGAGGCGCTGTCGGTTATTTAGGCTGGCACGGTGAAATGGACATGTCGATTGCGATTCGTACCTGTGTGATTCGTGAAAATAAGGTCTATGTTCAGGCCGGAGCAGGGCTGGTTGCCGACTCAAATCCCGAATCTGAATGGAATGAAACCCAAATAAAAGCTCGCGCAGTGATCAAAGCGGTTGAATTATCATCAAATGGTTTGATTTTATGAGTTTTTGGGGTTTTTTTTGAAAAAAACACTTGCATGGTTTGTGAGTTTTGCTAAACTGCACACCGTTCCGATACGAAACGTACGAAACACTAAGAAACGCCGGCATAGCTCAGTTGGTAGAGCAACTGACTTGTAATCAGTAGGTCCACAGTTCGAATCCGTGTGCCGGCACCATCTTAGAGAGTTTCAAGGGTTGAGTAAAGAACAGCACTGATGTAAGTGTAAAATGGTGAGGTTCCCGAGCGGTCAAAGGGGGCGGACTGTAACTCCGCTACGAAAGTTTCGAAGGTTCGAATCCTTCCCTCACCACCAATTTTAATACTTCAATAAGTGGTTTGTACCAACATCGTGCGGGAGTAGCTCAGTTGGTAGAGCGGTAGCCTTCCAAGCTGCATGTCGCGAGTTCGACCCTCGTCTCCCGCTCCATTGAAGTGCTAATATTTGCTCTTATAGCTCAGTGGTAGAGCACTCCCTTGGTAAGGGAGAGGTCTCGAGTTCAAATCTCGATAAGAGCTCCAGATTACAGTTTAGCAATTTTTATTGCACAATATTCCAGAAGCAGGCTATTTAGTCTGCTTTTCAAGTATTTGGTATTTGGTTTTTTAAAACGACATGTCGGAACTGGGTTTTACTCAGAATTGTGTTCGACGTAAACGAGGAGTATTAACATGGCTAAGGCTAAGTTTGAACGTAATAAGCCACACGTTAACGTGGGCACAATTGGTCACGTCGACCATGGTAAAACAACTTTAACAGCTGCGATTGCAACTGTATGTGCGAAGAAATTCGGTGGC
>NZ_VPAV01000021.1:0-47164 GCF_013418995.1 Acinetobacter sp. YH12106 | reverse complement strand
TCAAACGAACAAATAGAGCAGATAGAATTTGCACTCAACCATCGTCCTAGAAAAACACTAGGTTGGTATACGCCTAGTGAAGTTATGGCTGGTTTTTATACTGTTGCACTTGCCGCTTGAATCCGCCATTTAATAAAATAAATCTCAGCGACTTTATCGAGATTGGAATCAGAGAGCTCGAGTCTCCTTTCCCGCTCCAGATTCAAAAAAGCCCTGATCGAAAGATCGGGGCTTTTTTTAGGCATTGCCTATTTTAACCAATAAACGCTGACCAGCCCAAAACGAGTGCTTAGTCAGAGTTTGTCTTCATTTAAAATTAGAAAGTGACCCGCTGATAATCACGATATTGCGGTGTCCAGAAATTATGCTCAATCGCTAACTGCAAGTCCTCAATACTTACTTTAGGCGCCACCCCATCCTCAATGGCTGCAAGGGCGACTTTCAACGCAATCTGCTTTGAAATAGACTGCAAATGATCGAGACTTGGCAATAAATCCGCTTGTGGGTCTTGCAACTTAGGCGAACAATCCGCCAAAGCATTACTAGAAGCCATCAGCATATTATCTGTAACACGCTTCGCACCCGAAGCAATCACCCCCAACCCAATTCCGGGGAAAATATAAGAATTATTGCACTGTGAAATATGATGGATTTTTTCCTGATAATTCACCGGTGCAAAGGGGCTACCTGTGGCAATCAGCGCTCTACCCTTAGTCCATTGCAAAATATCTGCCGGTACTGCTTCTACCTGTGAAGTCGGATTGGATAAAGGGAAAATAATTGGCTGCACGCTATTCTCAGCCATAGCTTCAACCACTTCCTGCGTGAATAATCCCGGTTGCCCCGAAACCCCAATCAGTACTGTTGGCTTAGCATGCTTCACGACATCTGTTAATGAAATCATGGCTTCAGCATCTGCCCAGCTTTCTACATGTTCAGCAGGCTGTGCCAATTTACGCTGAAAATTTAGTAAATTCGGCTGATTTTCAGTGATCAGACCAAAGCGGTCGACCATAAAGATTCGTGCACGTGCTTCGCTATCGCTCAAGCCTTCCGCAATCATTTGTTTAATGATCTGTTCCGCAATCCCGCAACCAGCTGAACCAGCCCCCAGAAATGCCACCACCTGATCTTTCAACTGCTTGCCTGCTGCACGCGAAGCGGCAATTAAACTTCCGACCGAAACCGCAGCGGTTCCCTGAATATCATCATTAAAGCAGCAAATGCGATCACGGTATTTTTCCAGCAAAGGCATGGCATTTTTCTGCGCAAAGTCTTCAAACTGAATCAATGCATCCGGCCAGCGCTGCTGAATGGCCTGAATCACCATTTCGACAAAAGCATAGTATTCATCGCCGCTGATCCGCGGTTCACGCCAACCCATATAAATCGGATCATTCAGCAATTGCTGATTATTGGTGCCGACATCGAGAGTGATCGGTAAGGTATACGCTGGGCTGATTCCACCACAGGCAGTATAGAGCGCCAATTTACCAATCGGAATCCCCATTCCGCCAATCCCCTGATCGCCTAAACCCAAAATGCGTTCGCCATCGGTAATCACAATCACTTTCACGTTCTTTTTATTAATATTGTGAATAATCTGCTCGATCTGATCGCGATCCGGATAGGAAATAAAGATCCCGCGATGACGGCGATAAATATCAGAAAAGCGCTGACATGCCTCCCCCACAGTCGGGGTGTAAATAATCGGCATCATCTCGCTAAGGTGATTTTCAATCAGGTGATAAAACAGGGTTTCATTGGTATCCTGAATATTACGCAAATAAATATGCTTGTTGATATCACTATTAAAAGCACAATATTGCTGATAAGAGCGCTGACTCTGTTCCTCAATGGTCTCGGTCACATGAGGAATTAAACCATGCAAATTAAAGCTTCTACGCTCTTCTTCAGTAAATGCAGAACCTTTATTGAGTAACGGGAGTTCTAATAAGGTGTTTCCAGCATACGGAATATATAAAGGGCGTTTACTGTTCAAATTTTCTCTGGGCATTATTTAACTCTTCTAATCAATCCTCGGCACTTCGCCGAAAACAATGACATCACTATCGTTATTTTATATAGCCTATCCTGATTTTAGCCTTTTGGGGTATTTAGTAAATTGATAATGCTTTTAGCAGGATTTTATAATCTGATAACGTAGCGTGATAGGAGAGATTTTGGTTAATTTTGTAATAAATTTCTTTTATCCATCAAAAATGCTTGTTCTATTTTAAAATCTCACTGATTTAAAATGGGTTATGGCCTATTTATATAGTGTTGATCTTTTTCATACTGCTAAGGCAGAAGATTGATTTGACAAAAAGTTAAAGCTCATCAAGGATAAAGTATAAATTCAATAATATAAATGAGTATAAAAATGAGTGAATTCCAGCCCCTTTATCAAGCTGATATTTTAGGCATCGGCTATGAGCAAGCCACCTTGAGCTTTCCAGATGACTATGAGGGCAAAGTTGTAGCAACCCTGATACGTAAAAAAGCAGCGCAGCCTACTCCTAAAGCGGTTTTATATATTCATGGATTTATTGATTATTTCTTCCAGACTGAAATGGCGGAACGCTTTAATCAGCAGGGTTTTTATTTTTATGCGCTGGATTTAAGAAAATATGGCCGTTCGATTCTGCCGCATCAGAACTATTATAATGTGCATGAGCTGTCTGAATATGATGCAGAAATTAGCCAGGCACTGGATATTATCGCAAGCGAGGGCCATGATGCTGCCCTGCTCTGTGGTCATTCTACCGGCGGCCTTATCACCACATTGTACGCGGCACATCACCCTAATCATCGGTTAATCAAAGCACTCTGGGTCAACAGTCCATTTTATAACTTTAATATGAATCCGATAAAACGTGCGCTCGGCATCCCGCAGTTAAGCAAACTGGCGAAAATTTTTCCCGACCTTAAATTTCCGAGTGAGTTAAATAAATGGTATGCCGCCAGTCTGCACAAGGATTTAAAAGGTGAATGGGACTTCAGTCTGGACTGGAAAAAGACCCGCTATCCAAGGGTACGGATCAGTTTTATTCGTGCCATCTATGAAGCACAAAAAGAAATTCATCGCGGTATCGAACTCGATATTCCGGTTCTGGTCATGCATTCGCATCAGACTTTATATCCCAAAAAATGGGGCAAGGCAGCGCAAACTAGTGATGTGATTTTGGGAGTTAAAGACATTCAGAAATATGCCAAAAAAATTAAAGCTGATGTCACGGTTCAAAGCATTCAGAATGGTTTACACGATCTGGTGCTTTCAGACAAATCTGTACGTGAACAGGTCTACCAGCAGCTGTTTCAATGGCTCAACAGCAAAGGACTATAATGCCGGCAAACAGGAAAGATGATTTTAGGCTCCTGTTTTCTGTTAAGTGTTTTGATTGAATAAAATAGCCCTCTTGAATGTAATCCGCAACCATCAGAAATACATGAATCCTTCGATTTTTTAAGCGCCAGTTAAATGCTTATTTCTTAGGATAAGCTTCGATTAAATATAAAATTTAATTCCTATACTTCATATTCCAAATGTTGTCTTTTGTAGCAAGCGTGTAATCAAAGCACCACCTGTCTTTTTCCCTCTTTATAGTAGAGCTGACTGCTGAAACTGTAGCATTTTCAATTGAGAAAATAGGGTCAGCATGTACCAATAACAATCATATAAAGGAATAGATTATGCGTTATGCAGACCCCAATACTGACGGTGCAAAAATTCAATTTAAAGCCCAATACGACAACTTCATTGGCGGCGAATGGGTCGCTCCAGTTAAAGGCGAATACTTTGACAATATCTCTCCGGTAGATGGCAAAGTCTTTACCAAAGTGCCGCGCTCTTCTGTAGAAGACATCGAATTGGCCCTAGATGCAGCGCACAAGGCCAAAGCACAGTGGAATACATCCTCAGCCACCACCCGTTCCAATATCCTGCTAAAAATTGCAGATCGTCTGGAACAAAATCTGGAACTGCTGGCGGTGGCAGAAACCTGGGACAACGGCAAGCCGATCCGTGAAACCTTAGCGGCCGATATTCCGCTATGTATTGATCATTTCCGTTATTTTGCCGGCTGTATCCGCGCACAAGAAGGCGGCATTTCCGAGATTGATGAAGATACCATTGCCTACCATTTCCATGAACCGTTGGGTGTGGTGGGTCAAATCATTCCGTGGAACTTCCCAATCCTGATGGCGGCCTGGAAACTCGCACCCGCCTTGGCAGCAGGCAACTGTATCGTGCTGAAACCTGCGGAACAAACCCCGGTCAGCATTTTAGTTTTAGCTGAACTGATTCAGGACATTTTGCCGCCGGGTGTACTGAATATTGTCAATGGTTATGGTATCGAAGTCGGTCGTCCACTCGCGACCAATCCGCGCATTGCCAAGATTGCCTTTACCGGTTCAACCGCAGTCGGTCAGCAAATCATGCAATACGCCACCGAGAATATTATTCCGGTAACACTGGAACTTGGCGGAAAGTCACCAAACCTGTTCTTTGCCGACATTATGGATCAGGAAGATGATTATCTGGACAAGGCACTGGAAGGCTTTGCCATGTTTGCCCTGAATCAGGGTGAAATCTGTACCTGTCCTTCTCGTGCCTTGGTGCAGGAAAGTATTGCCGATGAGTTTCTGGCGCGTGCGGTAGAACGGGTGCAACGCATTAAAACCGGTCATCCGCTCGACACCGACACCATGATTGGTGCGCAAGCCTCACAGGAACAGCAGGACAAGATTCTGGGCTGTATTGCTACTGGCCGCGAAGAGGGTGCGCAAATTCTGACCGGTGGTGAAGCACGTCAGGAAGTGGGACAAGGTTTTTATATTGAACCGACCATTTTCAAAGGCACCAATGACATGAAAACCTTTCAGGATGAAATCTTCGGGCCGGTGCTGGCGGTGGCGACATTTAAGGACTTTGATGATGCCATTAAAATCGCCAATGACACCATTTATGGTTTAGGAGCAGGTGTGTGGTCACGTTCAGCACACACCTCTTACCGTGCAGGACGCGCGATTCAAGCGGGTCGGGTCTGGACCAACTGTTATCATATTTATCCTGCACATGCGGCTTTCGGTGGCTATAAAAAATCAGGGATTGGCCGTGAGAATCACAGAATGATGCTGGATCATTATCAACAGACCAAAAACCTGCTGGTGAGTTATTCAACCAAACCGGCTGGTTTCTTCTAAGTATGAATTTTCTCAAAAGCGAACTGCGGTTCGCTTTTTTTGTTTTATTCAAGTTTTTTAATATCTGGTAAATTTTTCTGCTCTTGATCGTTGACCAGCAAAATAAAAATCTGAAAATCACAAAAACAGGAATAAAACTGTATAAAAAACAAATTAATACTTTAACTTAGAAGGACTTTGCCTAAGTTTTTCATTTTTTATGCATTTTAACTGTTCAAAAAACCTGCATAAAGCCCTGGCTTTCATTTAAAGTCGGCTTTTCATGATTCCCAAGACTGTGTATAACATTGAACCACTATAGGGAAACTAATAAGCATAGGCAAAATTGCTTAAAAAGCGTTAGACTATGTACCCAATAATGTCATGATTCGGTCTGATCAAGATCAAAAAAGAAGGTGAAGGTTGATGCCGCTCAATACTGTTGAAGAGCTTGTAGCAGATATCCGTGCAGGAAAAATGGTCATCCTGATGGATGATGAAGATCGTGAAAATGAAGGTGACTTAGTGATTGCTGCCACGCACGTACGTCCTGAAGACATCAACTTCATGATCACCCATGCACGTGGTCTGGTCTGCCTGACTTTAAGCAAAGAGCGTTGCCAGCAGTTGAATCTGCCTTTGATGGTCGATGCAAACGGTGCCCAGCATGGAACCAATTTTACCCTGTCAATTGAAGCAGCCAAAGGTATTTCTACCGGGATCTCACCGGCTGAACGTGCGCACACGATTCAAACTGCGGTGGCTGCTCATGCCAAACCGGCAGATATTGTACAGCCAGGACACATCTTCCCGCTGATGGCGCAGCCGGGTGGCGTATTGCACCGTGCCGGGCATACCGAGGCAGGTTGTGATCTTTCTCGTTTAGCAGGACTGGAACCGGCTTCGGTGATTTGTGAAATCATCAATGAAGATGGCACCATGGCGCGCCGTCCGGATCTTGAAGTTTTTGCTGAAAAGCATGGTTTGAAAATTGGCACCATTGCCGACCTGATTCATTACCGCATGACCAATGAGCAAACGGTTGAGCGTCTCGATCATCAAAAACTCGACACCGAATACGGCACATTTGATTTATATCGTTATCGTGAACTGGGCAACCCGGATATTCATTTGGCCTTGGTCAAAGGTGAGCCTAAAGATGGCGTGACCACCGTTCGTGTACATGGTTTTAATCCGACCCGTGATTTGCTCAAACTGAAAAAACAGGACGGCGAACCGGCCTGGAATTTAGACCGTGCACTAAAAGAAATTTCCAATAGTGATCGTGGTGTACTGGTCTGGATTGGGCAACGTCATTTACAGGATTTGGGTCCGGCTTTAGATACCTTAAATGCACCAAAAAATGTAAAATCAAATTCTGCACTGTCTCAGCAGTATCAGACCATTGGTGTCGGTGCACAAATTTTGCGTGATCTAGGCGTTGAAAAAATGAAGCTGCTCAGCTCTCCATTGCGCTTCAATGCACTATCAGGCTTTAACTTAGAAGTGGTGGAATACATCACCGCACAACAAACATCTTAAGAAATCATCGAGGTTGCTATGGCAGTTCGCCGTATTGAAGGTATGTTACATCTCGCGAACGAAGACCGTTATGCGATTTTAGTTGGTCGTTTTAACAGCTTTGTGGTTGAACATCTGTTAGAAGGTGCCATTGATACATTGAAACGTCATGGTGTATCAGAGGATAATATCACTGTTGTTCATGCCCCTGGTGCCTGGGAACTTCCTGTAGTTGCGAAAAAACTGGCAACTTCAGATCGTTTCGATGCCATCATCGCGCTTGGCGCCGTGATTCGTGGTAGCACGCCTCACTTCGATTTCGTTGCAGGCGAATGTGCCAAAGGTTTAGGCGTGGTTGGCCTGGACACTGGCTTACCTGTCATTAACGGTGTACTCACTACGGACAGTATTGAACAAGCGATTGAACGCTCTGGAACAAAAGCAGGCAATAAAGGTAGCGAAGCTGCCCTGACTGCGATTGAAATGGTTAACTTGTTAAAGGCTATTTAACGCTATGTCGCAAACACTTCAAGCAACTTATGCAGCAAAACGTAAAGCACGTCGCTTTGCTGTACAAGGAATTTATGAATGGCAAATGAGCCACAATCCGGTGCATGAGATTGAAGCACGTACGCGTGTGGAAAATGCCATGCATAAAGTGGATCTGAGCTATTATCATGAATTGTTGACTCAAGTGGTTGCCAATCATGAAGCATTGGATGCGCTCTTAATTCCGGTACTCGATCGTGAACTTTCAGCACTGGATGGTGTTGAACTCGCAACCTTGCGTCTAGGCGCGTATGAACTCAAAGAACATCTTGAGATTCCATATCGCGTGGTTCTAGACGAAGCGATCGAGTTGGCTAAACATTTTGGCGGTGCCGACAGCCACAAATACATCAACGGTGTATTGGATCGTTTAGCGACAACTTTACGTGCAGCAGAAAAGCAACAAGCAAACTAATTAAAGTCGAATTGTTGTATGGCTGAATTTTCGATTATCGACACCTATTTCAATCGCAAGAATACGCATTCTGTCGATTTAGGCGTCGGTGACGATTCAGCCTTGCTCACCCCTCCGCCTCAGCAACAACTGGTCATCTGTGCCGATACACTGGTTGCTGGACGACACTTCCCTCTCGATACAAATCCGCATGCCATTGGCTGGAAATCGGTTGCTGTTAATCTTTCCGATATTGCCGCGATGGGTGCAAAACCGCATAGTATTCTTCTGGCATTGAGCCTACCCCAAATTGATCATGACTGGCTCAAAGGCTTTAGTCAGGGTTTATACGATTGCTGCGATCAATTTGGCGTGAGTTTAATCGGGGGTGATACCACCCAAAGTCCGCATCTCACTTTATCTGTGACAGCCTTAGGCTGGGTCGATATTGGCCAAGCGGTGCCACGCTCAGGTGCAAAACCAGGTGATCTGATCTGTGTCAGTGGAACTGTCGGCGATGCTGCTTTTGCCTTAAATCATTTAGGTCATCCGCTACAGAAACGTCTGGACTATCCGACGCCACGTTGTCAGCTCGGTGCCTCCTTAAAAGGTCTGGCACATAGCATGATTGATGTCTCGGATGGTTTGGCCCAAGATCTTGGACATATTCTCAAAGCCTCGCAAGTCGGTGCCAAGCTACAACTGGAACATTTACCGATCAGTCCTGCCCTGCAGGCCTTAAGCGAGGCACAAAAATGGCAGTATGCACTGGCAGGTGGCGACGATTATGAATTATGTTTTACAATAAGCCCGCAAAATTACGAAAAATTATTGCAAAAACAACTTGATGTTTCGATTAGTATAGTCGGCACAATTCAGCAGCAGCACGGCTTAACTTTTGAAAAAGATGGCGTAGATCATTTGCTTCAATTTAATGGGTATCAACATTTTGCATAAACCTGCGATCAATTTTAAAGCCATGTCATGGACCGACCGACTGATTGTATTTAGTGGCGTTGGCTTCGGCTCAGGACTGGTGCCTAAAGCACCGGGGACCTTTGGTTCGGCTTTTGCACTGTTATTTATCCCGATTTGGCTGCATCTTGATTTTTTAAACAGTCTTTTTGCCATTGCCATCATGTCCCTGATTGGCATATATATCTGCGGGCATACTGCCAAGCTCATGGGCGTTCATGATGATGGCCGCATTGTCTGGGATGAATTCGCCGGACAATCCATCACATTTTTACCCCTGATCTATCTCGGCCAGATGAACTGGCTCTGGCTGCTGGTCGGTTTTGCGCTATTCAGATTATTTGATATCTGGAAACCGTGGCCGATTCGGGTCATTGACCGTCAGGTCGACGGCGGTTTTGGCATCATGCTGGATGACATCATTGCTGGCCTGTGGGCGGCTCTTTGTATTTTGATTTATTTTTACTTCACCGTGGCATAAGCCATATTTAGGATTAGAACATGTCAACGACTGTTATTATTCTTGCTGCAGGTAAAGGCACGCGTATGCGTTCAAGCTTACCGAAAGTATTACAACCGCTTGCAGGACGTCCTTTACTGGGTCATGTCATTGACACAGCAAAAAAATTAAACGCAGATAATATTATTACCATTTACGGGCACGGTGGCGAGCAGGTTCAAGCTGCTTTTACAGCACAAAAAATTAAATGGGTTGAACAGAGCGAACAGCTGGGGACCGGTCATGCCGTACAAATGACTTTACCTGTCCTGCCCCAAGACGGCGTATCGCTGATTCTTTCTGGTGATGTACCCTGTATTAACCCGCTTACCTTGCAAAAATTACTCGATGCCACTGCAGAAACTGGCATTGGTCTGGTCACACTCACCTTGCCAGATGCCAATGGTTATGGTCGCATCGTGCGTAAAAATGGTCAGATTCAGGCCATTGTTGAACATAAAGATGCAACGAACGAGCAACGTCAGATCCAAGAAATTAATACTGGCATTTATGCGGTCAGCAATGCCAAGTTGCATCAATGGCTGCCAAATTTAAGCAATGAGAATGTTCAGGGTGAATACTATCTGACCGATATTGTGGCGATGGCTCTGGCAGATGGTATGCAGGTTGCTTCGGTAGAACCTGAACAAGCCTTTGAAGTTGAAGGCGTAAATGACCGTGTGCAACTGGCAGCATTAGAACGTCAGTTTCAGGCATTTCAGGCCAAACAGCTGATGCAGCAAGGTGTACATCTGATTGATCCGAGCCGTTTTGATTTGCGTGGTAATTTAACTGTCGGTCAAGATGTACAGATTGATATCAATGTCATCATCGAAGGTGATTGCGAGCTGGGCGACCATGTTGAAATTGGTGCTGGCTGTATCATCAAAAATACCAAAATTGCAGCTGGGACTAAAGTGCAACCTTATAGCATTTTTGACAATGCTATCGTCGGTGAAGATACCCAGATTGGCCCTTTTGCACGACTGCGTCCGGGTGCGAAGCTTGCTGCCGAGGTGCATATCGGTAACTTTGTAGAAGTGAAAAATACCACAATTGGCGTAGGCTCTAAAGCCAACCACTTCACCTATCTCGGGGATGCTGAAATCGGTGCCGGTTCTAATATTGGTGCAGGTACCATTACCTGCAATTATGATGGTGTGAATAAATTTAAAACCATCATTGGTGATCAGGCTTTCATTGGTTCGAACAGTTCATTGGTTGCACCTGTGAAAATTGGCAATGGTGCTACAGTGGGTGCAGGCTCGACGATTACTCGTGATGTGGAAGACAACAGTTTGGCGGTAGAACGTTCTAAGCAATTTGCCAAAGAAAACTATCCACGTCCGCAAAAAATCAAGAAATAAGGGGGAATAAATATGTGTGGTATCGTCGGTGGCATTGCAGAACGTAGCATTACCAATATTTTGATTGAAGGCTTAAAACGCCTGGAATACCGGGGTTATGATTCAGCAGGTTTGGCACTCATCAACAATAGCCAGGTCCTGCGTGAACGTCGTGTCGGCAAGGTCGCGAATCTTGAACAGGCCGTAAATGAATCACAGATCAGCGGTTCACTTGGCATTGCACATACACGCTGGGCAACCCATGGCAAACCGACTGAAGAAAATGCCCATCCGCATATTTCTGAAAATGTGGCAGTGGTCCATAACGGAATCATTGAGAACTATCAAGAACTCAAAGATGATCTTGAAGCTTTGGGTTATGTCTTTACTTCACAGACCGATACAGAAGTGGTTGCACATCTGATCAATGACGCCCTGAAATCTACCCCAAGCTTAATGGAAGCTGTGCGCCAGGTGGTACCACAACTCAAAGGTGCTTATGCCCTAGGTATCGTGCATACAGATCATCCGGATGAACTGATTACCGTACGTGAAGGTTCGCCACTCGTCATTGGTGTGGGGATTGGCGAGAACTTTATCAGTTCTGACCAGCTGGCACTGCTCCCGATTACCAATCGTTTTATCTACCTGGAAGAAGGTGATATTGCGCGTTTGACCCGCAGCACGATTGAAGTTTTCGTCGATGGTCAACTGGTCGATCGTCCGGTCAAGGAACTGGATGCTGCGGTCAGCAATGCCTCTAAAGGTGAATATAAGCACTACATGCTCAAAGAAATTTATGAGCAGCCTGAAGCGATCAAACAGACCATTTCTCAAGCCTTAAATGGCAATGACCTGCGCGAAGACTTCCTTGCCAGTGCAGAACAGGACTTCACAAAAATCCAGCAAATCCAGATTATTGCCTGTGGTACCAGTT
Organism: Acinetobacter sp. YH12106; assembly: GCF_013418995.1. Lineage (NCBI taxonomy): Bacteria > Pseudomonadati > Pseudomonadota > Gammaproteobacteria > Moraxellales > Moraxellaceae > Acinetobacter > Acinetobacter sp. YH12106. The sequence goes on along the minus strand of NZ_VPAV01000021.1, from coordinate 35,759 downwards.
ATCATGCCGGCATGATTGCCAAATACTGGTTTGAACAGCTGATTGATCTGCCGTGTCAGGTCGAGATTGCCAGCGAATTCCGTTATCGTACGCCAGTCATTGTGAATCACACGCTGTATGTATGTATCTCCCAGTCCGGTGAAACTGCCGACACTTTGGCTGCCTTACGTGATACACAAAAACGTGCAGCAGTCAAAGGACTGGACATCACCACGATGACCATCTGTAACGTGGCGACCTCTTCGATGGTGCGTGAAACTCAGCATAGTCTGTTGACGCTGGCAGGTCCTGAAATTGGGGTAGCGTCGACCAAAGCCTTTACCGCCCAGCTTGCTGCATTGATGCTGTTGGTCCTCAAAATCGGTTCGGTCAAAAATAGCATTTCTACAGAACAGATGACGGAGATCACCACAGAACTTTGGCATATGCCTAAAGTCATTCTCGACACCTTACGCCATGATGATGAAATTTTACGTCTCTCTGAACTGTTTGTTGAGAAGCAGCACTGCCTGTTCTTAGGCCGTGGTACGCACTTCCCGATCGCTCTGGAAGGTGCACTCAAACTGAAAGAAATTTCATATATTCATGCTGAAGGTTATGCCGCTGGTGAGCTGAAACATGGGCCATTGGCGCTGGTGGATAATGACATGCCGGTAGTGATTCTGGCACCACAGGACGATATGTTGGACAAACTCAAATCCAATATGGAAGAAGTGCAGGCACGTGGGGGTGAACTGTTCGTCTTTGCTGATGAAAACAGTGATATTAAAGCCAAAGACCGTCAACATGTAGTCTTTGTACCAAGCGTCGATCCAATCTTGGCACCAATTGTGTATAGCATTCCGGTGCAATTACTGTCTTATCATGTGGCTGTACTTCGTGGTACGGATGTCGATCAGCCACGTAATCTGGCAAAATCAGTCACTGTAGAATAATTTTTTTTGTTAACGACTGGGGAACCGGCCTTTTTTGTATATATCAACATAAGAGCATATAGAACATGACATTGACTTGCTTTAAAGCTTATGACATTCGCGGCAAACTGGGCACCGAGTTGAATGAAGACATTGCCTACCGAATTGGTCGCGCCTATGGACAAATCTATCAACCAAAAACAGTTGTCATTGGCTGTGACATTCGCCTTAGCAGCGAAGGCTTAAAACAGGCCACTATCCGCGGTTTAAATGATGCCGGTGTTAATGTACTTGATCTTGGCATGACCGGCACGGAAGAAGTTTATTTTGGCGCCTTCCATCTGGATGTTCAAGGTGGTATTGAAATCACGGCCAGCCATAATCCGATGGACTATAATGGCATGAAACTGGTACGTGAAAATGCCCGTCCAATCAGTGCCGATACTGGTCTTAAAGAGATTCAGGCTTTAGCAGAATCAGATGAATTTATTGACGTCAGCAATAAAGGCCGTACTGAGAAATACAATATTCTGCCTGAATTTGTAAATCATCTGATGAGCTATATTGATCCGGCAAAAATCCGCCCGATGAAACTGGTGGTGAATGCGGGTAATGGTGCAGCAGGTCATGTCATTGATGCAATCGAAGTAAAATTTAAAGAACTCAATATTCCGGTTGAATTTATCAAAATTCATCATGAAGCCGATGGCAACTTCCCGAATGGGATTCCCAACCCGATTCTGGTTGAAAACCGTGCTAGTACTCGCGATGCTGTGATTGAGCATGCTGCCGACATGGGCATTGCCTGGGATGGTGACTTTGACCGATGCTTCCTGTTCGATGAAAAAGGCCAGTTTATTGAAGGCTATTATATTGTTGGTCTTTTGGCTCAAGCCTTCTTGCTGAAGCAATCTGGCGAAAAAATTGTACATGATCCGCGTCTGGTCTGGAATACACTGGATATTGTAGAGCAATACCAAGGGATCACGGTTCAGTCAAAATCAGGTCACGCCTTTATTAAAGATGTGATGCGTGAGCATAATGCGGCCTATGGCGGGGAAATGAGTGCCCATCATTATTTCCGTGACTTTGCCTATTGCGATAGCGGCATGATTCCATGGTTACTGGCGATAGTAGTACTGTCTGAAACAGGAAAATCCTTATCTTCTCTGGTGGAGGAGATGATCGCCAAGTTCCCATGCAGTGGTGAAATCAACTTTAAAGTCGCCGATACCCAAGCGACCATCCAAAAACTTTTCGATCATTATGCCGATCAGCAGCCGGAGATCGATCAGACCGATGGGGTCAGCCTTAATTTTGGTGCATGGCGTTTTAATGTGCGGGCATCGAATACTGAACCGCTATTGCGTCTGAATATTGAAAGCCGTCGTGATCACAATCCCCGACCAATGCAGGACTATGTCGATGAATTGACTCAGCTGATTCAGAGTTAATCTTCACGCATACAGTACAATAAAATGGGAGCTGTTCATCAAAAGCTCCCATTTTTATTTATATCGTTATAAAAATTTTAACGATAGCCATTCGGATTCTGTTTCTGCCAGTTCCAGCTATCTGTCAGCATATCTTCAAGTTCATACTCAGCAGCCCAACCCAGTTCTTGTTGAGCACGCTGGCTGTCTGCATAGAAGCTAGCCAAATCACCTGTACGTCGTGTCGCGAACTCAAACGGAATCTGGATCTGATTCACCTGTTCAAAGGTATTTTTAATCGTTAACACTGATATGGGTTGGCCTGTGCCAATATTCCAAGCACGACAACCTTGATGATTTAAACGGTTCTGAATCGCCAGAACATGGGCTTTCGCTAAATCAACCACATGAATGAAGTCACGTTCACAGGTGCCATCTTCAGTTGGATAGTCATTGCCGAAAATGGAAAGCTTTTCACGCTTGCCTACTGCGACTTGGGTTACAAAAGGCATCAGATTATTGGGAATACCTTGTGGATCTTCCCCAATCTGGCCACTTTTATGCGCGCCGACCGGATTAAAATAACGTAATAAGGCAATCGACCAACGTTCATCCGCCACAGACAACTTTTCCAAGAGTTGTTCCACAATCAGCTTGGTATAGCCATAATTATTATTGGGCATACCGAGTAGCATATCTTCCTGATACGGAGAAGGATTATTTTCTCCATAGACCGTGGCTGAGGAACTAAATACCAGCTTAAAAACCTGTGCGCGCTGCATCGCCTGAACCAGGCTGATTGAACCGGTAATATTATTGTCAAAATAAGCTAGGGGAATTTGCTGACTTTCACCGACGGCTTTAAGCCCGGCAAAATGAATCACTGCATCAATCGAGTGTTGCTGAAATACCTGATCTAATAATTGAGCATCACGGATATCACCTTGTATAAATGTCAGGCTTTTTTGGGTCAACTGTTGCACCCGATTCAAAGACTCAGCAGCGCTATTGCAGAGATTATCTAAAACCACCACCTCATGGCCGGCATTTAATAACTCAACACAAGTATGCGAACCAATATAGCCTGCCCCGCCCGTTACCAGAATTTTAGCCATGCTGCTTCCCTAATAAAATGTTAATTAAACCTTGAGTTGAACCATCCAGACCACCTAGCTCAGACTGTTCACCATTCAAAATAGGCAGCAACTGGTTGGCAATTTCCTTGCCTTTTTCCACGCCCCACTGGTCAAATGGGTTGATATTCCACAGCACCGACTGAACAAACACCTTATGCTCATACAATGCAATCAGCATCCCCAGACTATAGGGATTCAGCTCTTGCAGTAACAAGGTACTGCTCGGCTGATTGCCTTCATACTGCTTATAAGCCGGCAAGCTAGCCAATTCGTTTTGATCCAGCGCTTCATTACCAAAAGCCAGTAAACGCGATTGCGCCAGACAATTCGACAATGCCAAATGATGCTGCTCGATTAATGCCTCAGCACTATCGGCATAGGTATATTGCTGACTGTTATAGCGCTTTACCGGTGCAATAAAGTCACAACTGACTGACTGGGTGCCCTGATGCAGAAGTTGATAGAAAGCATGTTGCGCATTCGGGCCAACCTCTCCCCAAATAATTGGACAGGTATCCAGCTGCACTTTTTCACCATTGCGCTGGATCGACTTGCCATTCGATTCCATTTCCAGCTGCTGCAAGTAGGAAGCAAAGTATTTTAGCCGGCCATCATAAGGCAGGATGGCATGGGTCTGAATATCCAGAAAATTGTTATTCCATGCACCCAAGAGCCCCATCAAGACCGGAATATTGCGCTCAAAAGGCTGATACTGAAAATGCTGATCGACCGCATAGGCACCGGCCAGCAGCTGCTTAAAACCTTCAATGCCGATACTCAGTGCAATCGGCAATCCGATACAGGACCACAGTGAATAGCGACCACCGACCCAGTCCCACAACAGTAGCTGGTTTTCCGGAGCAATTCCCCAGGCCGTCATTTTCTCCGGTTTGGTCGATACCCCGATAAAATGATGCTTGAGAATATAAGGATGCTGACCCAATGCTTTTTCCAGCCACAAACGCACGGTCTGGGCATTAGTGAGGGTATCAATCGTACCAAATGATTTGGATGAAATGATAAATAGCGTGGTTTCCGGACGCAGTTGATGCAACAACTCGGACAGCTGACTGCCATCCATGGTCGAGACGAAATGCACATTGAGTGGCTGGGCAGACTGGTATTTAAAATCCGATAAGGCATGAGTCACCATTAGAGGGCCAAGATCTGATCCGCCCACCCCAATATTGACCACATCCTGAATCACTTCACCGGTGGCGCCACGACGCTGCCCGGCATGGATTTGCTCGACCAAGGCATACATGCGCTCAAGTTGAGCATGCACATCAGCGGCCAGATCCGCATGCTGCTGATCCTGTGCTGGCAAGCGTAATGCCCAATGCATGGCAGCACGTTGCTCGGTATAATTAATATCCTGATTTGAAAATAAAGACCCGATCCAGGATCTTAGGTTTTGTGCATCTGCCCATTCAATCAGGCCCTGCATCACCGTGCTGTTCATTCTATGTTTACTATAATCGAAGACCAGCTGTTCAAACTGAATTGAATATTTGTTAAAACGCTGGGGGTCTGCAGCAAACAATTCTCGTAGATGCACCGCATCAAGTTGTTCTTTGCTCGAGGCGAGTTTTTGACACACAGTTTCAGTATTTAGATCTGGTTTAAGCTGACTTAACATTAACGTCCCACCCCAATATAATTAAAACCACGCGCCTTGATATAGGCCGGATCATACAGATTACGACCATCCAAAATCAGGGGATGCTGCATCAGTTTAATGAGGTGTGGATAATCTGGACTACCATACTGCTTCCAGGCAGTCATCAAACATAAGGCATCTGCACCTTCAACTGCCTGATATTGATCTTCACATAGGATTAGATCCTGCCGTATCCCATAGACTTTTTTAATATTGGCCAATGCTTGCGGATCATGCAGTTTGACCGTCACCCCTTGCGCCCATAATGCAGTGAGCATGGCATGCACTGGAGATTGCTGGATGCTCGGGGTATTTTCTTTAAAGGCTGCGCCCCAAATCGCCACCACTTTTCCCTGTAAATCGCCACGGAAATAATTCCATAGTTTGCGGAACAGTAATTCTTTTTGTTGTTCGTTAATCTCCCAGACCTGTTCCAGCAACTGGTTTTTCACCCCTGAATCTGCTACTGCATGCGTCAAAGTGCGGATATCATGCGAGAAGTTCTCTCCACCAAAACCGACGCCCGGAAACAGATAAGCCGAACCAATCCGGTTATCCGCCGCCATGCCTTGGCGCACCTGTTCAATATCAATCCCAAGTTTTTCTGCCACACTGGCCAGATCATTCATATAACTGATCCGGGTGGCCAGCATGCCGGAAATACTCAGCTTGGTAAATTCGGCATCCAGAACCGGCATAAATAAATACTGCTGCGCGCGTGGAAATAATGGGCGTAAGAGTTCTTTGATTTTAGGCTGTATATCTGCATGATCACAGCCCACAATCAGCTGGGTGGCCTGAGTAAAGCTACGCAGTGCATTGCCTTCCTGAATAATATCTGGCAGATAAATCCAGTCATCATTCGGCAGCAACTGCTGAAAGCGCTGGGTACCATGCAAGCCAAAGGTCGAGGCATTAATCATCAGTTTGGGATGGGCAAAACAGGCATGCCGGATGGTCTCTAGCATCTGAAATACCTGCTGTTCTTCAGTCGCATTAAAACTAAAGAAAAAAACATCCTGATTAAAATCCAGATGCTGAAAATTGCAACAGTTTAAAAAGCCAGATTTTTCCTGTTTTTGCAGTAATTGCTGTAGAGATTCATCCTGGAAATAGGGCCGAGCTGACTCATCTACATCGAAGCTGTTACACCAGACCACCTGATGACCACATTCAGATAAAAGGGCCGACATGACCCCAGAAAATAGGGTTTTTCCCAATACTGCGACTTTCATATTATTCCTTTTTATTATTTTTTCTTACAAAGCCAGTTCCTGAATTAATGCTTTAAACTCGGCACCGAGTTTAGGATGATCAACACCATAATGTAAAACAGCCTTTAAATAACCTAACTTGCTGCCACAGTCAAAGGTCTGACCTTTCATGCGATAGGCTTCTACGGCTTCGGTTTGCTGTAGCATGGCAATCGCATCGGTGAGCTGAATTTCATTGCCTGCCCCGCGTGGTGTCTGTTCCAGAAGCTGCATGATTTTTGCCGGCAGGATATAACGCCCGACCACAGACAGATTCGATGGTGCGGTGCCGACTGCCGGTTTTTCAACAATCCCTTGCATGACAATGCTTTCGCCTTCGGCCGGAGATGCGGCCACATCGACAATGCCATATTGATCCACCAGATGTTCAGGCACCGCTTCAACCATGATTTGTGCTGCTTGAGACGCGTCATAACGCTGAATCATGCGAGACAAATCATTTTCCGGATCCTGATCCTTGACCAGCACATCTGGTAATAATACCGCAAAATCTTCATCGCCAATCACGGCTTTGGCACAGAGTACTGCATGACCTAAGCCCAAAGGCTGCGGTTGACGTACACTAATAATACTTACACCGCTAGGCAGAATTTCAGTAATTTCCTTGAGTAAATCGGTTTTGTTTTTTTGCTCAAGCGTGGTTTCAAGTTCAAAATTACGATCGAAGTAATTTTCAATCGATGCTTTTGAAGAATGAGTCACCAAAATAATTTGTTCAATCCCGGCGGCTACCGCTTCACGGACCACATATTCAATCGCCGGACGATCAACCACAGTGACCATTTCTTTGGGAATCGATTTGCTGGCCGGTAAAAAACGCGTACCAAGGCCGGCCACAGGAAGAATTGCTTTCTTAATCATATCTATAAATAACCTAGTTCACTTGAATTTCGTTGCCACGGACATAACCATCGACATAGTATTCCAGCTGCGCCAATGCCCATTCAATATCGGACTGGGTCGCTGAAAGTTCATGCATCCGGTTAAATACTTCCAGAATTTCTGCCAATGGATAATGCTTCTCGACTGATCTCAAAATACGCTTATGCGAGGTAATTTCTGTATTTTCTTCATCAATCAGCAGTTCTTCATACAGCTTTTCACCCGGACGTAAGCCGGTATATTGAATTTCAATATCACCATTTGGATTTTTTTCTTCACGGACTTTGAGTCCACTGAGTGAAATCATTTGTCGTGCCAGATCCTGAATCCGTACCGGCTCGCCCATGTCCAGCAGGAACACGTCGCCTCCTGTACCTAAAGCACCGGCCTGAATCACCAGCTGCGAGGCTTCCGGAATGGTCATAAAGAACCGGGTCACTTCTGGATCAGTCACGGTAATTGGCCCGCCCTTGGCAATTTGCTGTTTAAACAGCGGTACTACTGAGCCAGAAGAACCCAACACATTACCAAAGCGCACGATACTGATCTGGGTCTGATCCTGAGCTTCCGCCATGGCCTGACAATACAGCTCTGCCATGCGTTTGGTTGCTCCCATGACATTCGTCGGACGTACCGCTTTATCGGTTGAGATCAGAACAAAAGTTTCAACGCCTTTTTTCACTGCTGCATTCACACTGAATGCTGTTCCCACCGCATTATTTTTCAGGCCAGCCAGCGGATTACACTCCACCAGCGGCACATGCTTATAAGCAGCAGCGTGATAAACGGTTTGTACGCCATATTGTTCAATCACCCGTTCTAACTTCCGTTCGTCGAGAACTGAACCTAAAATTGGAATAATTTCACACGTGGCAGTCAGACGTAATTCTTTATCAATACGATATAAAGCAAATTCTGTCAGTTCATAAATGATAATTTTGACAGGCTGATTTCTAATAATTTGGCGACATAGTTCTGAACCAATCGAGCCACCCGCGCCTGTGACCATGACTACTTTATTGTTAATATTTTTAGCCAAAAGCGCTGGAACTGGCGGTACAGGATCACGCCCCAGTAAATCAATAATATCCACTTCCTGAATATCAGAAATTCGAATTTCACCATTGACCAGTTTAGTCAGACCCGGAATCTCGGTAATTTTTAAATGAGCCGGCTCTAAAAACTTGATAATTTCGCTTTTACGTATTCGCCCTACTGACGGGAGTGCAATTAAAATTTCATCAATACGTAATTTAACCAAACACTTTAAAGCTCTATGTGGTGAATATACTTGAACCCCCCCAATATTCTGGCCTCTTAAAGACGGGTTATCATCAATAAATATAATCGGCAAATGCTCATGGGAGCGATTTAAAGTCGCTGCAACCTGTTGGCCTGCATAACCAGCCCCATAAATAGCAATCCGTTTTTTAGGCACATTAGCCTGTAAGTAGGATCTCACCACAAAACGAATCACACTACGACTAAACCAGATCCAGGCAAACATCATAAAGCCGAACATCAAGGGGATAGATGTCGGAATAAAAGCATGGGTGCTATAAGCCAGCAAGTACAATCCGATCACGCTTAATATCGTGGCCAGGCCCAATTTAACAATAAAAAACTCATTAAAAGTCCGTACAATAAAACGGTATACACCACAAATAAACAGCATGAATACCGCAATTATACTCACCCAAACCGAGCCAAAAGCAATGTTCGGCACAACCTCTGCACCAAGATCAAACTGTCGAATAGCATAACAAAGCCAGATTAGAACAGGGAAAATACAAAAGTCTAAAATGACTAAAAACGCGAGTTTTGCTGAACGTGGAGATTCAACCAGAGGAATTACAAGAGATTTCATATATTTTTCAGCACGTCATATCTTAATTTAAAGAAGTTGTTATTAAGACTTATGTTCTATGATACTTCCCACTTCCAAGAAAGAAAATGTAGGGATAATATTATTACTTGCAACTTTCACCCCAATACTTAAGTGTACAAATTGTTCAACCACCACATCATGATCCAATAATGTACCCATATTTAAAATAGCACCATCTTGGATAACCGTATTCGTTCCAATAACACACCCAGCCATAATACTTACCCCCTGCCCTATTTTTACACTAGGAGCAATGACTGTTTGTGGATGTATAATAGTCGTAATTGGTATAGATAAATCAAGCAGTAATTGTTGCCACTTTTGTCGTATTTGGTTATTTCCAACGGCAATGATGGCCTCGAAATCTTGTTGCTTAATTAAGGATAAGTTTTGAATATTTGAAACAATAGGATAACAACCTAACCATTGTTGCTCAGGCCATTGATCATCAACAAAAGAAATATTCTCCCAATTACCTAAAAGTTCAGCAACTTCAGCAATTGTTTGGCCAAAACCGCCTGCCCCAAGAATCAGTAATTTTTTTTCAGGCATTAGGCTTTCCTGCTTTTAATTTAATAGCAATCAATATTAAAGGTAAATAAGCAATCAGTACTGCCCATTCAGGGTACGCCCATGCTTGTGTAACCGTCAAATAAGCGATAGGAAATAACCACAATAGGTTAATCGCGGCAACCGCCAACGTCACGGGGGTATGACTCCCGCATTTACGCGATAAAATTTGATAGCTATGGCTTCGATGTGCATCATACATTTTATAGCCGCTCAATACGCGTTTTATTAGGGTATAAGTCGCATCGACCACAAATACACCTAGACAAATGATCCACGCACAAAACAGTGCCAAGTTTTCTTTTAGAGCGATAAGCGCCAAAATACCCAAAGTGAGACCGAGAAATCCGCTACAGGCATCGCCCATAAAAATTTTAGCCTTGGGAAAGTTCCACAATAAAAACCCAAATACACAGGCTGCCAATAACCACAATATGTCTGAGTTTAATGTAGTATTTAGCACATAATACAAAATGGCCATACTAACAACAGTGGTAATTGCTTCAACACTGGCAATGCCATTAATTCCATCCATAAAGTTATATAGATTCAACATCCACACCAAAAATAGTACCGCAATAATATTGGCGATAAAGCCGAGTTGCACACCATTAAAAGCCGTAACTTCGCTAAAGCCACCCAAGCTGATCACCACGCCAATGGCCACTAAAAAGTGTACTGCTAAGCGCAACATGGAATTAATGTGCCCATGGTCATCCAAGAAACCAAGTAAAGCGATGACAAAACCCGCTGCTATCAGGGTTAAACCAATATGTACGGTCAATTGTTGGCTATATATCAGCACAGCCAGCGCCAACAAGTAGCTACACACCACCGCAACACCACCTCCACGGGGCGTGGGTACACTGTGGGAACTACGTTCATTGGGGTTATCTATTATATTTTTCTTTAGGGCGTAGGCACGCATGAAATAGGTCATCGCAAACGCAAGTAAAAAGAAAATAATAAGGGGTAGCATGGACATATTTGTGACTAGGCTCAGTTTTGATGCGCTGTATTAAACATTTTTTCTAGGCTTGTATCGACATTATACGGTGCTGTCCAACCTAAAAGTTGTGTATTTTTAGTGGTATCTACCACCAGTTCTGAACATAGACGTGAAGCAACCGCTTTTTTCCCCACCAAACTTGCCAGAAAACTGATCAAACTTTTTGGTACAGGTAGCATTAGTAATTGGTTATTTTGGTATTTTGCTAATTTTTCAAATAGTTGTTTGACTGAAATGTCATCCTGATCACTGGCTAAAAATACTTCACGGTTCGCATTTGGATGAGTCATACAAGTATAAATCAGGTCAGCCAAGTTATAGACACTCACCATACTGCGTTTATTGTCTAAACAACCAATCGGTAAAGGGAGTTTTTTTCTTACCAAGTTCACCATACTTTTAAAGTTGGCTTTTACATTAGGACCATAAATGAGGACTGGACGAATAATAACCACTTCTAAACCTGTATGTTGAGATAGCTCAAGTAAGGCTTGTTCTGCTTCATATTTAGATAGGCCATATGGGTCATTTGTGTGGACATCGTCATTAGGATGAAAGGCTTGTGTCGTAGTTTGTTCGCCATTGACTTTAATGCTGCTTAAGTAAATAAAGCGTTTGACGCCACTTTGTACTGCTTTTTGTGCAAGGTTTAATGTGCCTTGTACATTGGTTTGGCGATATGCTTCAAGTGGTGATGCTGCAGTTTCATGCATGACATGCGCACGACCTGCACAGTGAATAATAACCTCAACCTCACTCAAATCGATATTGTCTAAATTGTCATTTAGGTCAAAATTAATATTACTAATATTTGGATGATCAAATGTTTGGGCTTTACGTGTATGCGCTAAAACTGAATCGCCTTTTTCAGCCAAGAATTGCGACAAATATTGACCTAAGAAACCGTTACTGCCTGTGAGTAAAATATGATTCATAATACCTTCACTGAATTTAACTTTATTTAGACTTATTCTTTCTTAAAAAATTATTATAAATAAAAGCTAGCATGTTTGAAGGAATAAGACGAATTGAAGCACGAGCTAAGAAAATTAGATTAGCTGCTACTGAACCTTGCAATTTCAACTCTTTTTTCAAATCTAAAAGCTTTTTCTCACTTTTAAAATATTGCCAACCTTTTCTACGTGCATACATGCCATTACCTACTCTCGCATAGAGTAATACATCAGAATGATTACCAACTTTATATCCTGCCCCAATTACTCGAAACCATAAATTATAATCTTCCATAAGCAAGTGATGTTGATAACCCCCCAAGCCCAAAATTATATCTTTTCTATAAGCGACCGCCATGTGATTAAAAGGACAACGTTTTAAGGCAAATTTTTTAATTTCCTCATATTCAGTAGGTACAATTTTCAACTTAGTTGCATCTTCAATAGTTTCATTAAATTCAATAATTTGACCACTAAATAAAACCACATCTGGATTTTTTTGTATATATTCTATTTGCTTTTCAAAACGATCAGGTAAACAGATATCATCTGTATCCATACGAAAAACCCAGTCGTGTGAGCAGTGTTTAAGCCCTTCATTTAGCGCCATGCCTAACCCAATATTTTGGCTTAATGGGATAACTTGTAAGGGCTGACCAATAATCTGTTGCCATTTTCCTACACATTGTTTAAGCTCTTCGCCAACTGGACCATCAAGTACCAAAATTATTTCATCGGGTTTAACGGTTTGTAAATCCCAAATACTCTCCAAAGCCTTATCAAAATATTGTAGATTTTCTTTAAAATACAATGACAATAATACAGAAAATTTCAAAATTTAAATCTCTTCTATGACCAATTAAATAGAACCTTTTTTATTTTTTATACCATCAATCATACCCTTATTCATAAAATGAAAATATTTCTTACCTTCACTTAAAAATAAAGTGTAATAAAAATATTTAACAAAGTATTTAATTCCATTTGAAAATTTCCAATATAAAGGAACATAATCTCTATTCAATAATCTAATGAAATTCCTAAATTGATAATAAGTTCTAATTGGTGCTGGAATATGAATATTCAAAGCTAAAAATTTTTTATCACCTTCTCCAAGTTGATGGCTTAAAATTTCGTCTTCAAAAATAAAAAAACGATAATTACCCTTATATTTAGCACGCCAACACCATTCGTGATCAACAGCATCGATAAATAGACCATCTTCCATAAGCCCCACTTTATTGAAACAATCAACTGCTATTAGTGAGGATGAACTAATTAACTCATTTACTTCAGTAATGTTATTATTAAATTTCTTACCTTTATTTATAACACCTTGATATTTTTTGTTTTCACCACGATTAAAAGGACGTGGTCCTACGGCTCCAACACTAATACTATTATCTTTCAAAAAGCTATAAACATTCATTAAGCTTTCAACTAAGTTTTCCGAAGGTATGCTATCCTGATCCAAAAATAAGATATAATCGAAATTCCTTTCTTGAAAAAATTTCAATCCTATATTTTGTGCGGAAGCAATACCTATATTTTTTCCTAATTTATCAAAGACTACATTACAATAATTTGAAAAATTAAAATTATTATCTACTATAGAATTATCTACAATATAGACAATTGATACTTGATTTGTTATCCTATTCAATATATTGTATAACATTAATAAATCTGGATTATACAAAACTATTATACAACCTATTTTCTTTTCTGAATTCATAAATCAACCTTAGCACAATAATTAAAACAATATGATTTGTATCTAAAAAATATGGATTACTAACGGCATATGTTAAATAAACTATATAAATAAATAATAAATCTTTATAAAATATTTTTTTAAATGCCAAATAAAACATTAGTCCAAAAAAAATCAACGAATTTAAAATACCTAATTGATATATATAATATACACCTTGCAGCTCAAAGTAAATATCTCCTGTGTAATCTCGAAATGAAGTTCTTACAGATAATGTTGAACCTAATCCATTACCAAAAGTAAAGTGATTAATATTATCAGTCAAACCACTGATCAAAACAAAAAATTGATCACCTCTTGTTCCTAATGAGTCTACTTTTCTCGATAGAACATCGGTAACATAATGAAAAATATAGCCTGCTGCTAAAATTACTGTAATTAACACAATTATTGCATTTAATATCCTATTTTTTCCAAAAAATATAGAATATCCAACTAAAAAAATAAAAGTAGATATCCAAAATGCGAAATTACCAGCAATGCATATACCAGCAAAAGCGATGAATCTATGAAATTTATTATATTTTAAAGAAAATTTAACTTCTTTAATAAACGTTAAGAAAAAAGCAAATGGTATAAGTGCATTGCCTTTTACTTGAATTCTATAAAAAAAATCATTATATGTATATAAATCTCCCCACCCCTTATCTATAAAAATCTCTCTCAATATCAAATATGAACTAGGTGTATAAAATATATTTAACACGAGCTCCATGAAAATCAAAAATAAAGACTGTAAAGTAATGAGGATAAAGAAAATCTGCAAAAATATTTTGGGTATGTTTTGAGCAAAATTACTTGATAACAACAAAATAATTGCTATCATAAAATGTATTATAAGGGTAGCTTCATTCCCTGAGAATAAGGAGTATATAAATAAAACACTCAACCATAAACTTATATAAGAAATACTGACTATACTATTTCTGTTAGAATTAATTAATAATAATAATAATATTATTATTGCAATATTTGATATAAATGAATAACTTGAAAAAGGAACTTGTCTGGTTAAGATAAATAATACAATAAAAAATAAGAAACAGCATAGACTATGTCTTCCGCTTACAGTCATCATTTTTCCCTTTAATAATATTAATCATATTAACCAAAATTTTAGCAAGATAGCCATGAAACCTTTCTTTAAAAAAATCCAAAACAGATAAGAAATCTACAAATTGTTAAAATTTTAAATCTTAACGAATTATAACCTATTTTTATTAAATTAATAACCTAGAATTCATAAATAAAACACAAAAAATATTCAACATACTAATTCTTTATAATGTTCCTGTAGTATACATATGAAATATAAACCATTATTAAAGTAATAACAGTTTCCACTAACAACATGCTATAAAAAACCCCCATCAACCCATAAGACCTTTGCATGTAGTTAAAGGTTAATAAAAATACAATCATCCCAAAAAAATATATTTTCTTTAAAACACGCCCTTTTCCAATAGGAATAATGTAAAGATTAACCATAATCATTGCAATAGAAATAATAATTTGATTAAAAATTCCAATACTCAAATAATCAACTAAATTAATATCTTTTGTAATAAAAATACCAATAATTTCCTCACCAATAAAATAATTTGTTGTTAGTGAAAATACACCTATAAGAATATATATTTTAAATACATTAATAAAAATGAAAAAGTTAGCACACAAAACCAAATCATAAAACAATAAAATATATGATCAGTTAATGGATAAAACTGATTCCCTACAAGTAAACCAATAAAAAAAACAAAAAACCAAGATACAACATGCAATGATAAAGGAGAAAAATAATCGACTTTTCCGCTAGTCAATATAAAAAATAAGAAAAAGAAAGTTATAAAAAAACCTAAGTAGATATATTCCATATTAACTTACTCAACTTTCCTTTAAGATATTTTTTTGATCAAGAAAAATTAACAACCCCATATCTACAAACATACGGATTGTCCATGCCCAAGCTGCACCAAGCAAACCATAATATTGAATTAGATATAATAATAAAAGTACGTATGGTACCACTTCGAATAGATGGAGCATTGCTGTAATTCTAGAGCCACCCTGTGCTTGTATACTAGTAAAAGGTACTTGAGCAATTGAATTAAAAATTAATCCTAAAATTAAAACTTGAAAAATAATAGTTGATTTTAATGCAAACTGACTACCTAGCCAAAGATCCAAAATATTTTCAGCAAAATATGCTGTAATAATACCAAACGGCACTATAGATAAAAAAACTAATAGATATGATATTTTTTTGATTTGCTTATTGTCTGCCTCTTTATCAGACAACATAGGAAAAATAGTCCGTGCAATTGCACTCGGGAAAATTCCAATTCTTGAAATAGCTTCTGAAGGTCCTGTATAAAAACCTACCACATTACTACCTACTTTATTAGCCAATATAAACCGATCAAAATAAGACATAATTGGACTAATAATATTACTTACCGCAATCCAACCACCGAAATTTATTAATCTTTTAAAAGTATCTTTATGAAATTTTAGTTTAACTATGTATTCTTTACAAAACCATAATACTAAAAGTATAGATATTACTCTTGATATTAATAACCCTATAACAGCAGATAATAAACTTGAGTCCAGCATCAAACCTATAGCTGGTAATAGAACCACTAGGGTGTTAGAAATAGTTTTAAAAATATTAAGTTTTAAGAACTCTTCTCTACCCTCTAACAAAGAACACCAAATTTGAGTTAATAAAAATAAAGGAATTGATAAAGATAATAGCATTAAAGAGTACTTAAAATTTTCAACCGCATAAGAGCTTACTTTTAATAGCTCTGATATAATGCTACTAAATACTATAATTAACACACCAGCTGCAACTCCAAGAATTAATACTAACAATGCTGATGTTGAAATAATTTTTAAGACTTCTTCTTCATTATTTTTAAAGATCGCTATCTCTCTAATGACTGAGCGAGTAATACCAACATCAAAAATACTCGCATAACCCACTAAAGCTAGAATAATAGTAAATAGCCCAAACTCTTCAATCCCAAGCTCACGAGCCATATACCCTAAGATAGGAATTGAAAGTATGCCTGGTATAATATAACCTGCTATATTAAAAAAACTATTTTTTGCTATCTTCATTTTAAGTTGCAAGCACTAATATTTGAAAATTTTGTTGCTTTTAAGTCTTTCTCACTCACCACTACTTCATCTACCCGATTTAAAGGCCACTCAATTGCAAGCATCGGGTCATTCCAAATAATAGCACCTTCGCTTTCTTTATTATAATAATTGGTAGTTTTATAAAGAAATTGAGTATTGTCTTCAAGTGCTATAAAACCATGTGCAAACCCTTCAGGAATCCAAAACATAGTTTTATTTTCCGCACTCAACTCTACACCAACCCATTCCCCATAAGTTTTAGAGTTTGGGCGAATATCAACAGCTACATCCCAAACTTTACCTTGAACAACACGAACCAATTTACCTTGAGCATATGGTTCGCGCTGAAAATGCAAACCTCTCAACACCCCTTTTTGCGAACAGGAATGATTGTCCTGCACAAATGTTGGGATAGGCAAATTTAACGTTTTTAATGCAGCTTCAAAACGCTGTTGATTAAAGCTTTCCATAAACCAGCCACGATCATCCCCAAATACTTGTGGATGAAGTACTAATAAACCGTCGAGTTTCGTTTTTTCAACTCTCATTTTACTTCATCCAATAATTTCAATAAGTATTGACCATAATCTGTTTTTCTAAGTGCTTCTGCACTTTCCTTAAGTTTTTCTTTTGAAATCCAACCTTGCTGAAAACCAATTTCTTCTAAACAGGCCACTTTTAGCGATTGGCGTTTTTCAATGGTATATACAAACTGACCTGCTTCTAGAAGAGATTCATGGGTTCCCGTATCTAGCCATGCAAAACCACGCCCAAGTAATTCAACATTGAGTGAGCCATCTTTCAAATAAGCATTGTTAATGTCGGTAATTTCTAACTCGCCACGTGCGGACGGTTTTACCTGTTTAGCAAACTCAACAACCCGATTATCATAGAAATACAATCCAGTGACTGCATAAGGTGATTTTGGTTTGGTTGGCTTTTCTTCAATGCTCAGCACTTTGCCTGTTGGATCAAACTCAACTACACCAAAACGCTCTGGATCAGTCACATGATAACCAAAAACTGTAGCGCCAACATCAACAGCATTTGCTATTTTTAATTGCTTACTAAAATTTTGACCATAATAAATATTGTCACCCAAGATTAAGCAAACGTGATCATTTCCTATAAATTCTTCGCCAAGAATAAATGCTTGCGCAAGTCCATCTGGTGAAGGCTGTTCTTTGTAGCTTATTTGGATACCAAATTGTGAACCATCGCCAAGCAACTTTTCAAAGTTAGGTAAATCTTCTGGAGTTGAAATTACTAGTACTTCACGAATACCTGCCAACATCAGAACAGACAACGGATAATAAATCATTGGCTTATCGTAAATTGGCAACAGTTGCTTAGATACGCCTTTAGTAATTGGATGCAAGCGGGTTCCTGAACCACCTGCCAATATAATACCTTTACGCTTTATACTCATTTATGAAATACCTCAACTACTGTTCTTTGTACATGCACTTTCCAATCTGGCAAATAGATTTGAAAAGCATGTTGAATTTTTTGATTATTTAATCGTGAATTATGTGGACGTTTAGCTGGTGTCGGATATGCTGCTGTTGGAATCGGATTAACTTGTTGAATGGCTAAATTCACACCTAAGTTTTTTGCTTGTTCAAATATATAGTTTGCATACTCAAACCACGATGTTTCCCCACTAGCAACCAAATGGTAAATACCAATTTTAGTTTGATCTCGCAATGTCTGCACAATCGCATGAGCACTTACATCCGCAATTAGCTCAGCTGACGTTGGAGCACCAATTTGATCATCAATAATAGATAGTTCTTCACGCTGCTGAGATAAAGTAAGCATTGTTTTTAAAAAGTTTTTACCTTTTTGAGCAAAAACCCATGATGTTCGAAATATCAAATAATTGCATTGAGCATTTTGAATAGCCTGCTCACCTAATGCCTTAGTCTTACCATATATATTCAAAGGTTTAAGGGCATCAGCTTCATTAAATTTAGATGTACCTTCACCATCAAAAACATAATCTGTTGAATAATGCACATAAAGTGCCTTAGTTTGAGCACAAGCCTCAGCTATCTTCCCTACTGCCACATGATTAATGAGATTAGCCATATCTTGTTCTGTTTCAGCCAAATCTACAGCAGTATAAGCACTTGCATTCACAACAACATTTGGCGCTATATCTATAATAGTTTGATAAATTTGATCAGGTTTACTTAAATCACCACACCATTGATTTAAACCATTTCGATCAAGTGAAATCACCTCACCCAATGGCGCAAGGGAGCGCTGAAGCTCCCAACCAACTTGTCCATTTTTTCCAAGCAATAAAATTTTCATTACTTAGCCTTGTATTGTTTTTCTAACCAAGATTGGTATTCCCCACTTTGAATATGCGCAACCCACTCCTGATTATTCAAATACCACTCTACTGTTTTACGAATTCCAGTTTCAAACGTTTCCGTTGGTGTCCAACCTAATTCATTTTGAATTTTTGTAGCATCAATTGCATAGCGTAAGTCATGCCCAGGGCGGTCTTTTACAAATGTAATCAATGACGCATACGTTTGACCATTGGCTTGTGGTTTTAACTCATCCAAAATTTTACAAATGGTTTTGACCACTTCAATATTCTGCTTTTCATTATGACCACCGATATTATAGGTTTCACCCACTACACCTTCGGTCACCACTTTATATAAAGCACGCGCATGATCTTCTACAAATAACCAATCCCGAATTTGCTGACCATTCCCATATACAGGTAAAGGTTTAGCATCCAGTGCGTTTAGAATCACCAATGGAATTAACTTTTCAGGGAAGTGATACGGACCATAATTATTTGAACAGTTGGTAACTATAACAGGCAGGCCATAAGTTCTGTGCCAAGCACGGACTAAATGATCCGAACTGGCTTTAGAGGCAGAATATGGAGAACTTGGCGCGTATGAAGTTGTTTCTGTAAACAGATCAGTCGTACCTTCTAAGTCGCCATAAACTTCATCCGTTGAAATATGATGAAAGCGAAAGTTTTGCTGAGCTTCGGCGTCAAGCCCCATCCAATACTTTCGAGCAGCTTCCAATAAAGTATAAGTTCCCACAATATTAGTTTGAATAAATGTTGCAGGACCATCAATTGAGCGGTCTACATGCGACTCTGCAGCTAAATGCATAATTGCATGAGGCTGAAATGCATCTATTGCAGCTGTAATTTGTTCTGTATCACAAATATCAATTTGTTTGAACTCATAGTTCGAGTGTTGATCAATTTCTTTTAACGATTCTAAATTACCCGCATAAGTCAATTTATCGATATTTAGAACTTGGTTGTTGGTATTTTGAATAATATGGCGGATGACAGCTGAACCAATAAAACCGGCGCCACCAGTGACAAGAATTTTCATTTATATGACCTTAAATTTCTTTTTAAGAATTTTACCAACAGGAGTATAAAATTTTGCAGCTATTGTAGACATAAATTAAAAAAAAGATATTAATATAGTATTAAATTTCAACCAATCATCAAAAAAATAAAAAAATAAATATAAAAATCAAAAAATTAAATTAAAAATGTAAATTAAAAATGTTTTGAAGATATTCAATAATTAGATTTTGCACTACAATCCTTTCCTAATAACGATGTATTAAAATTAAGGGCTTGAATGTGAAGTATCAAGGCACATCCATTTTATTCACTATTTCAATATTATTTTCTGGTTGTACGCTTACTTCCGGTTTGCAAACCTATGATTTGCCTCCTCAAGGTAATTACAGAACCGATCAGGGCGCAGAGCTTTCAGTCATACAAATTACGCAAGACAATATTCCTCGTATCGAACTCAATAACTCTCAGAATTCCAATACTATTTTTCACTTATTTAACAAGCATCAACAAGTCTATAAATTGAGTTCAGGTGATGTTCTCTCAATTCAACTTTGGGCCTACCCGGAAATCACCCCCCCTATTCAGGATATTTCAAATGTAAAAGCTGCAGGTTATCCCATAGACTCTAGTGGCAACATACAATTACCTTTAGTGGGACAGGTACGGGTAGCCGGGAAAACACTGGCTGAAACCAATCGTTTTTTACGCAGTCAATTTGCACGCTATTTGAAACACCCTGATGTGGTGGTTCGAGTATTGTCTTATGAAGGTCGTCGCTATTTTGTCAATGGACAAGTCATGCGTAGTGGCCAATATACGCTAAATGATCAGCCCATTAGCATCTATACAGCACTCGGACAGGCAGGTGGTATTAATACTGAAACAGGTGACAATACCAATATTCAATTGATCCGGGAGGGTCAAACTTTTGACCTCAATGTACTACAACTAGAGAAACAAGGCCTATCTTTACATCATTTACTGATTCAACCGAATGATACTATTTTTGTGAATACTAAACAGAATCAAAAGCTTTATGTTATGGGTGAGTCGAGTAAAAGCCAAGCGCTGGCTTTACGTGAACAAGGTATGACCCTAAGTGATGTTTTGGGTGAAAGTGAAGGAATTAATCCTTACTCCGCAAGTGCGGCTAAAATTTATGTAATGCGCACCGATTTAGTCACCAAGCAGTCCACTGTGTATCACTTGAATTTAAGCAGTTTTGGTAATTTGGGCTTAGCCAATCAATTCGAAATGAAAAAAAATGACATCGTTTATATTGATGCGACTGGATTAACGCGCTGGCAACGTATTGTTAACCAGATTATTCCGTTCTCTAGTGCACTCTATAGCTTTGACCAACTGGGTAAATAAAATATGCAAATTCGGAATATTTTGGTCGTCTGTGTGGGAAATATTTGTCGTAGTCCAATGGGTGAGTTTTTTCTCAAGAAAAGTCATCCTAACTTACATATTGAGTCT
The DNA here is from genome assembly GCF_013418995.1 of Acinetobacter sp. YH12106. NCBI lineage: Bacteria > Pseudomonadati > Pseudomonadota > Gammaproteobacteria > Moraxellales > Moraxellaceae > Acinetobacter > Acinetobacter sp. YH12106. The sequence goes on along the minus strand of NZ_VPAV01000021.1, from coordinate 14,273 downwards.
GCTGGTCTTTCTGCCATGGTAGGCCATAGTGCTGATGATAAGGCCATTGCAAGTATGGCAAGAAAATCAATTGATATGAGCTCACATGTCGCAAAACAAATTGATGCCAACTTAATCAAAACTGCAGATTTAATTTTAGTGATGAGTTCAAATCAACAAAAACATATAGAAAAGACTTGGCCATTTGCTAAAGGTAAAGTATTTCGTTTAGGACATTGGCAAGGTCATAATGTTCCCGATCCTTATAAGCTCGATCAAGCATTTTTTGAAGAAACATGTAATAACATCGAATCTTATGTTTCGGATTGGCAATCACATATTTAATTTTATCTAGTAGTTTATCCATGAATCAAAATTCAAGTACTAATGACGATACCATTGACTTAAAAGAATTATTTTTTTCGTTAATTGCACAATGGAAAGTGATCGCGCTTTGTATCATACTGAGCTTAACCTTCGCATTACTTTATTTACGTGTTACTCCCTCAATTTATTCTGCTGATGCAATGGTTCTAGTAGAGGATAATAAAGGCGCTGGAGCTGCTGCCCTCTTGGGTGGGTTGAGTGATGCTATTCCCGGAGGAATGGGTGGAAAATCTCCCGCAGATGCTGAGATTGAAATCTTAAACTCACGCATGATTTTGGGACAAACCATTCAAAATTTGCACCTTGATATCCAAATTAAAGATAATAGTAATACTTTATTTAATCGTCTGATTAAAAACGACAAAGCTGAAGTTCTTTATAAAAAGGATATAGTGGTTTTCCAAAAAGAAAATCAAGCCTTCTTAATCAAAACATTAAAAATTCCAAATTACTATCTAGATAAAAAATTAGAGTTAAAATTCACGGATAACAACCAGTTTACTTTCTCTTATAAAGATGAAGTGATATTTAAAGGTCAATTGAATTCGAGCAATCAAGCCATAGATTCTAAGGGCCTTTGGGAAGTGGCAATATTTAGCAAATCTCCGTTTAAAGAAACATTTACTATTACTAAACTTGCACTACCTACAGCAATGCAGTTCTTAAAAAATGACTATGGTGTAGCAGAGAGAGGGAAAAACTCCGGTGTTATTGGTCTAAATTATAATGGCAATGATAAGGAACATATTACTCAAGTTCTGAATAATATTTTATCCGTCTATCAAATACAAAATATTCAACGCAAGTCTTTAGAATCTAAACAAACTTTAAATTTTCTAGACAAACAGCTGCCGGAACTTAAACAGCAACTTGAGGAATCAGAAATCAAGTTCAACCGTTTCCGTGAGCAATACAATACTATCGATGTGACTCAAGAAGCCGAGTTAATGTTAAAGCAAAATGTTGAACTGGAAAAGATGAAAATCCAATTACAACAACAGCAAGCGGAACTTTCTTCAAAATATACCCCTGATCACCCTCTAATGTCAGCCATTAATGCTCAACTTGCTGAAATTAGTCAGAAAACATCAGAAATGACACAGTCTATTAAGCGTTTACCAGAAACACAACGATTATATTTACAGCTATATCGAGATGTAAAAGTAAATACTGAACTGTATACCGCACTCTTAAATAGCTATCAGCAATTGAAAATTGCAGAGGCTGGTGAAATTGGTAATGTCAGAGTTATTGACCAAGCTGTTGAACCCGTTAAGCCAATTAAACCCAAGTCATTAATTACAATAATTTTATCAATTTTTGTCGGTGGTTTTATTGGAGTATTGATTGCACTATTACGAAATATGATGCGTTCAGGCATTAAAGACGCAGCGCAAATTGAAAATGAGCTTGATCTGCCAGTCTATGCCACTGTACCGCGCTCTGTTATTCAAGAAAGTCGTATTAACCTATTAAAGAAGAAAAAGAATATTCCTATTCTTGCGGTTAAAGATAGCAGTGATATCGCGATTGAAAGCCTCCGTAGCATGCGAACAGCAATTCATTTTGCCTTAATGAATGCGACCAATAATGTGATTGCAATTTCTGGCCCTGCACCTGAAATTGGAAAATCATTCATTACCACTAACCTTGCTACTATTTTAGCGCAAGGGGGAAAACGGGTTCTGGTCATTGATGGTGATCTACGTCGTGGCTATTTACATAAGTACTTTAATGCCGAAGTGCAACCAGGTTTAGCAGAATTATTGAATCACCAAAATAGCTATGAAGAGGTGGTGCAAAATTCAACTGTAGATAACCTGTTTTTTGTGACACGTGGTAAGAGTCCGGTTAACCCGTCTGAACTATTAAGTACAGATCAATTCAAAACTTTCCTAGATCAGGCATCTGCTCATTTCGATCATGTACTGATTGATACGCCACCTGTGCTTGCGGTGACCGATGGCATCATTATTGCGCAATATGCAGGCGTGAATTTATTGATTGCCCGTCATGCTAAAACGCAAATTAAAGAACTTGAAATTACTGTTAATCGTTTTGAACAGGCCAATGTCAAAGTCAATGGCGTGATTCTAAATGATGTACAACAAGGGGCAGCAGGTAGCTATGGTTATAATTATGCCTATGCTTATACCGCAAATAAAGACAATGACTAATTCATTGTAAACTTTGATATCACACCTTGCTAGAGGCAGGGTGTGATAGTTCTCTCTATCACATTTATTCCACATGTTCATTGTTGAAAAAATCAACTAAAAACCCTATCTTGGTTACAGTTTAAAACTCCTGAGAATATACAAAAATGTTACCTAAAACACTGCTCGCCAGCTTGGCATTAAGCTCCTCACTAACCTTTGCTCAAGGCATCGTTTTAAATGACCAAAACCTGCGCACCGATTTAAACTGGTTAAATCAGCAAGGTGTGATTCAAGTTAGCACTTCGACCTGGCCAATGAGTGGTGATGAAATCCGACGCGCCCTTTCTCAGGCCCAAGTCAGCAATAATAATCAGCAAAGAGTCATTGATTCAGTCATGGCTCATTTGAATACCAACAACCAGTTACTTAAAGCATCACTATTTGCAGAGACAGATCAAAAAAATATTCCTCAAGTCTTTGGCGACCAGCAAAAAGCCCAATACCAAGCGGGTATAGAGTTAAATACAGGCAATCAAAATTGGGATGCCAGACTTCGTATCAATGCAGAAAAAGATCCCCAGATTGATAATGATCAAGATGTGAATGTTGAAGGGTCTTACCTCGCAGGTAAGTTATGGAATCAATGGCTGATTGCTGGACAAATTCCGACCTACTGGGGACCTGGTCATGATGGCAGCTTAATTCGGGGTGATGCCAGTCGTCCTGTGTATGGTGTGACCATGCAGCGTGCCGAACAGCATGCTTTTGCAAGCAAATGGCTATCTTGGATTGGACCTTGGCAATATCAAGCCTTTGCCGGACAACTGGATGACTACGATGCTGTACCTGATGCCAAACTGATTGGCTTACGTGTCACCGCACAACCTTTACCATATTTGGAGCTGGGTGCATCGCGTGCTATGCAATGGGGTGGTGGTGACCGTTCAGAAAGTCTGTCTACACTCTGGAATGCTATAAAAGGCAATGATAACTTTGATAACAGTGATGATGATAAGTCTAACCAAATTGCCGGTTTTGATGCACGGTTAAGCTTACAATCACTGGTGCAAGTACCAATGGATATCTATGCGCAATATATCGGTGAAGACGAAGCAGGTGGCTTACCGGCCAAAAAAATGTATTTGGCTGGAGTCGATTATTCTTCTAGTTATAATAATATGCCTTTCCAGCTGTATACTGAATGGACAGATACCCGTAGTAATGGTAGTGCTGATGGTATTTCATATAACCACCGTGTTTATACCGATGGTTTTTATCAGCATGGTTACCCATTAGCACATGCGATGGGTGGTGATGGTCAAATGGTTTCTGTGGGTGGTGATATTCGTTTCGATCGCCTCAATCGTGTTAATGCTCGAGTGCTGTTTGCCAAGTTGAATGAGTCTAACCGAACTACTAATTTAGCTTTTCCAGCGCAGGATGAATTAAAAGCTGTTGATGTGAGCTGGACCCATTATTTACGCCCAGATATTCCACTGAAACTAAATGGCTGGATCAGTGATTCAGACTTACGTGGTAATGATGGTGGTGCATCGATTGGAATTGAATTTCCTTTAGAAAAAAGCTTGTTTTCTTACTAAGCTCTTTGCAAAATACAATTTCGGTTAGAGCAATCTTTGTTCCTAGACATTCTCGAACAATGATTAAAATCTGAAAAATAAAAAAACCAGCCATTGCTGGTTTTTTTATATCTTCAAACTTCAACATAACTGCGGTGTCCACTTGCTAAAAAACCACCCATTCTGCAAGATTTCTCAAAATTTTCTGCTAAGATGGAATGAACCTCAACGATAACATTAGATTGGAATAATACATGAGTAAGGCCTTACCGATTGCTGTCGCTGTTCTTTTAGGCGGTGCCGCGCTAGTACCTGTTTACTATGCAACTCAAAACCCAGCTGCTCAAACCACAAAAGCATCTAAAGATGCCTCGGCTGTTTCTAAAATTAGCTATGCACTCGGTTATGAAGTCGCTCATCAAACTCCACCTGAGCTGGATATTAACAGCTTTGTGACAGGCGTTCGCGAAGGTCATGCCCGTACCGCTCCTGCTTATACTGAAGAAGAATTACAAGCAGCTTATGAGCAATTCCAAAAAGAAATGCAGCAGAAGCAAGTCGATAGTGCCAAACAGGCTCAGGCATCAAGTGATACTTTCCTGACTGAAAATGCCAAAAAAGCTGGGGTAAAAACTACCGCATCTGGTTTGCAATATGTAGTGACCAAAGAAGGTACAGGCAAACAGCCTGCAGCAACTTCAATTGTAAAAGTACATTACACAGGGAAATTAGTTGATGGTACCGTGTTTGACAGTTCGGTTGAACGTGGCGAGCCGATTGAGTTCCCACTCAATCAGGTCATTCCAGGCTGGACCGAAGGTCTGCAACTGATGAAAGAAGGCGGCAAAGCAACCCTGTATATTCCATCTAAACTCGGTTATGGTGAACAGGGCGTGCCAGGTACGATTCCTCCACACAGTACTTTGATTTTTGATGTGGAACTCATTGAAGTCAAATAATCTATAAATAAGGAGAGCAATGCGCTCTCCTTTATTTTGAGAATAAATATGAAAATACAAATAAGCTTGATGGTTTTACTGCTAAGTTCTGGCAATCTGCTTGCCAAAGATGTGACCAATAAAAGCCCGGAAGCTGAACAGGTCGGTTATAGCTTTGGTTATCTGATGGGGAAAAGTAATGCCGACTCTTTGCAAGGGATTGATCTGGATGCTTTCAGTGCCGGTTTAAAAGCTGCTGCTGCCGGAAAACAATCCACTTTAACTGAAGAAGACATGGCTCGAGCGCTGACCCAGTTTAAACGTCAAAGTGAAGCCAAAGAGCTGATTGAATTAAAACAAAAAGCTGAAGAAAACACCAAAATCGGTCAGGCTTTTCTGACAGAAAATGCCAAAAAAGCAGGGATAAAAACGACTAAATCTGGCCTGCAATATCAGATTCTTCAGCAAGGCAAAGGCAAATCGCCAAAAGCCGATAGCAATGTCCGCGTACATTATGAAGGCCGTTTGATTGATGGTACGGTTTTTGATAGTTCAATTGCCCGCAATCAGCCTGTGGTCTTCCGTACCACCCAAGTGATTACCGGTTGGACTGAAGGCCTGCAACTGATGAAAGAAGGTGCCAAATACCGCTTCTTCATTCCTGCAGAACTGGCCTATGGACAAATTGGTTCAGGTGATGTGATTGAGCCAAACAGTACCTTAATTTTTGATGTGGAATTACTGGAAATTATTAAATAATAAGTCCTATTTTTCCAGATCTAAAATCGGAGAGGTTCTATATTGGCCTCTCTTTTTTTATGGGCTTAAGTATCCGTAAATCGCAGGTTTTCATGTCACATTCCGATCAGTTTTGCTATGTTATGTTTTAATCAAGCAATTCAACAACAATAGAGGATGTCAGCATGGCAGCAATCAAAACCCGCGAAATTCATTATACTGCGGAGGATGGCAGCCCATTAATTGGTTATTTTGCCGCCCCAGAGACAGATACCCCTGTTGCCGGTGTACTGGTCGCACCAGAATGGTGGGGTCGTAACGAATATACCGAACAGCGTGCCCGTGAACTTGCAGAACATGGCTATGCGGCCTTGGCCATGGACATGTATGGGGATAAAAAAGTCACGACCAATTCTGATGAGGCATATCAGTGGATGATGCAAACTTTTGCAGATCCTGACACCATCGTTAACCGTGCCACAGCGGCTTTGAATACCTTGGCAGCGCAGGATGAAGTTAATCCCGAAAAACTTGCAGCGATTGGTTTCTGCTATGGCGGCAAAGTCGTACTGGATCTGGCACGTGCCAATGCACCTTTAAAAGCGGTGGCCACTTTCCATGCCAACCTGTCTCCGAAAGCACCGGCTCAGGAAGGTCAGGTACAGGCAGAAATTTTAGTGCTGCATGGCGAGCTGGACAGTATGGTAACGCTGGATGATGTCGCCAGCTTCCGTGAAGAAATGCATGCCGCCAAAGTCGAGCATGAAGTGATCGTATTTGAAGATGCCAAACATGGCTTTAGCAACCCGCTCGCCGATGAACGGGCCAAAGCCAATGGTGTGGATCTTGGTTACAATGCCGAAGCCGAACAAAAAAGCCTGACGGCAATGTATGCTTTACTTGAACGTCATCTGGCTTAAATACAACTGCTCGACTGGCGACCAAGCCAAGTAGTTCAGAGACTCATTGAAGAAAAGAACGATAAATCCTACCAGAGGAGAATGCTGATTATGGCTGAAACCAACTGCCTTTACTGTAACTATGACGAATATGACGTCATTGCCAAAAATGATTATGGTGTGGTGCTGCCTGAACCGAATTCATTATCCGAAGGTCACTGTGTGATCATTCCACTACGACATGTGGCTTCATTTTTTGAAGTGACGGACAAAGAACGTAAAAGCCTGATGTCTTTGCTCGAACAGGCACGTAATGAGCTCAATTTACGTTACCAGCCCGCCGGTTTCCATGTCGGTTTTATTGATGGTGAGGTATTTCAGGAAAAGGTCGAACATCTGCATATTCATATTATTCCGCGCTATAAAGACAAAGTATTGAAGCTGGATGAACGCTGGGGGATTAGCGACTAAATCTTTGCTGTTTTAAAATAAATGCTCTTCGGAGCATTTATTGTTTGTGTTATTAAGCCGATATCCATACACACTACTCCGCAGTTTTTATCTACTTTTCACATTTCAGGCTTGCCGATTCCGCTATAATGGCTGCTGCTTATTCGGTTACTATTTATCCATGTTTGTATTTTCAGATGCCCTGTTAGAATGGTTTGATGTGCATGGTCGTCATGACTTGCCTTGGCAGGTGACAGATGATCCCTACAAAGTCTGGGTCTCTGAAATCATGTTGCAACAAACCCAAGTCAAAACTGTGCTGCAATATTATGAACGCTTTATCCAGCGTTTTCCGACCGTTCAGGACTTGGGTCAAGCCTCTTGGGATGAGGTCGCACCGTACTGGGCAGGACTGGGCTATTATGCCCGTGCCCGTAACCTGCACAAAGCTGCCGGCATGGTGACAGCACAGCAGCAGTTTCCCCAAACTCTGGAACAATGGATTGCCTTGCCGGGGATCGGCCGTTCCACCGCTGGTGCCTTAATGTCACTGGGTTTACGCCAATACGGCGTGATCATGGATGGCAATGTCAAACGGGTCTTGTCGCGTTTCTTCGCAATTGAAGATGATCTGTCCAAACCCATTCATGAACGTGCTTTATGGCAACTGGCTGAAGAATTATGTCCGGTCGAACGTAATCATGACTATACCCAGGCGATTATGGATCTCGGGGCTACAGTCTGTACCCCAAAAAAACCTCTGTGCCTATATTGTCCGATGCAGCAACATTGCAAAGCGCATCAGCAGGGTCTGGAAAATGAATTACCATTCAAGAAAGCCAAAAAACCGGTGCCAGTGCGCTCAGCACAAGTATTATTGATTCAGTCCTCTAATGAATGGCTGTGGCAACAACGACCCAACAGTGGCCTGTGGGGCGGACTCTGGTGTTTGCCAATTATTGAAAATGCCCATGAATTCGAACAGCAATGTCAGCAGCTTGGCCTAAAAAATATCCTCAAAAAAGTCCAGATCAGCCATAGTTTCACCCACTTCACCTGGCAGCTTGAAGCAACCGTTTTCGCAGTGGATCAGGATCAGCAGGAACATCTGGCGATTGAACTGCAAAGCAACTGGATGCGTCCAGAGACAGCCATTGATTGCGGTCTGCCGACAGCAATGAAAAAATTGATCTCTGCCGTTAACCTATGACATAGTCTGAACAAAGCATCATATCGATCAGCTCAGAATGAGCATTGCCAATATTTAAGGATGAATAACGTGCGCCAATACCTTGCTTTGACCTGGGTGGCTTTGATTGCCATATTACTGACCGCCTGTAGCAGTACGCCGAAACAACCTTCTTCTGCACAGTTAAATCCGCTACTGGTACAAAAACTGCAAAATAAGCGAATGCCTTCTTCACTGCCCATCCCGGTGGCACGTGTACAGGCACGTGAATTACAGGATACCTGGGGGGCGTCGCGCAGTCGCGGACGTTTGCATGAGGGCATTGACATCATGGCTCCACGTGGAACCAAAGTCTTTAGTGCCACAGAAGGTCTGATTGCAGATTTACGCAATAACAATTTGGGTGGTAAAGTAGTCTGGATTCTCGGTCCGGGCGGCTCCTGGCATTATTATGCACATCTGGATGGACATAAACGCGGCCTGAAAGTAGGTGATGCTGTCAAAAAAGGCCAGCTCATCGGCTATGTCGGCAATAGCGGTAATGCCCGACATACTGCACCACATCTGCATTATGGTATTTATTTACAGGGCAAGGGGCGCGGTGTGGTCAACCCCTACCCCTATTTACGTTAATTTTAGGATATTTACATGTCAGAAACGTTGATCAACCGTCTGGTAGAATTTGCTGAATCAGGCAATCAACAAAAAATCGTGCTGAATGGTCAAAGCTACCAGGGCTGGGTGATGGAAATTACCGAAGATGCGCTGCTGATCAGTACCGGTTATACCGACAAAAGTGGTAAAGACATGTGGATTCAATTTAGCGATCTGGATCAGGCTGAACTGTCGTACTGGGACAATCAGCAGGATCAATGGGCTGTGTTTAAATTATAAAACCATAAAAACAAGGAGCATGGCATGACTCTGCAACGCTGTGGCTGGTGCTCCAATGATCCGCTGTATATCACCTATCATGATCAGGAATGGGGACAAGCCCTGCTGGATGAAAATCGCCTGTTTGAAATGCTGTGTCTGGAAGGACAGCAGGCCGGTCTAGCCTGGATTACCGTACTCAGAAAACGTGAAGCGTATCGTGAACATTTTTTTCAATATTCCATTCAGTCGATTGCAGCACTTACAGATCAACAACTCGAACTCAAGCTTAAGGATGCCCGCCTGATCCGTCATCGTGGCAAGCTGCATGCCATTCGCGAGAATGCCCAAGCATGGCTCAAGCTGCAACAGCAAGACATCAATGTAGGGCAATGGCTCTGGTCTTTTGCCCAGCAACCACGACTGAATAATGATGTTGCGGATTATCGTCAGGCAGCGGCACAGACTATCGAAAGCCAGATCATGTCAAAAGCCTTAAAAAAGGCCGGTTTTAAATTTGTCGGACCCACCATTTGCTATGCCTTTATGCAGGCCGTCGGTATGGTCGATGATCACGAAAATCATTGTCACTTTAAAACAATATATTCCCATTCAAAGAAGAGCTGAATTTATGTCGAATAATATTATCCACGCTTATGCTGCAATGTCAGCAGGTGCTGCACTCGAACCCTATCAATTCGATGCTGGTGAACTACAGCCACATCAGGTCGAAGTCAAAGTAGAATACTGTGGCCTGTGTCATTCTGATATTTCAGTCCTCAATAATGACTGGGGTTCATCCGTTTATCCGGTCGTGGCTGGACACGAGATTATCGGCATCATCACGCAACTGGGTGGCGAAGCCAAAGGCCTGAAAGTGGGACAACGGGTTGGCATTGGCTGGACTGCGGAAAGCTGCCAGTATTGCGATCCGTGTATTTCAGGTCAGCAGGTACTCTGTACTGGCGGCCAAGTGGCGACTATTGTCGGACATGCCGGTGGTTTTGCCGACAAGGTCCGTGCTGGCTGGCAATGGGTCATTCCCCTGCCTGAAGATCTGGATCCTGAAAGTGCCGGCCCTCTGCTCTGTGGCGGGATTACCGTATTCGATCCGATTCTGAAACACCAGATTCAGGCTATTCATCATGTTGGCGTAATTGGTATTGGTGGTTTAGGGCATATGGCCATCAAGCTGCTCAAAGCTTGGGGCTGTGAGATTACGGCTTTCACATCAAATCTGGATAAAACCGATGAGCTGAAAGCCATGGGTGCTGATCATGTGGTGAATAGTCGTGATGTCGCTGCCCTAAAGGCACAGCGTGGCAAGTTCGATTTATTGCTGAGTACGGTCAATGTCACCTTGAACTGGCAGGCTTATCTGGCCACTCTGGCACCGAACGGTACAGTACATATGCTCGGTCTCCCTTTAGAACCGATGCAAATTCCGGCGGGCATGCTGATTGGCGGCGCTAAATCGGTCACCGGCTCACCGACCGGTTCACCTGCGGCACTGCGTCAGTTACTCCAATTTGCCGCACGTAAAAACATTGCGCCACAAATTGAAGTCTTCCCGATGTCACAGCTGAATCAGGCCATTGAACATCTGCATTCCGGTAAAGCCCGCTACCGGATTGTATTAAAGGCAGATTTCCAAGCTTAAACTCTGACTGTTTCAATCTGGCAAAAAGACCCAGCAATTGGGTCTTTTTTTTATTGCAATACTTCCGGCAAAACTGCAAGGCCTGCAGGCTTGGCCAGCTCTGCTTTCATCTTTTGTAGCATCTGATAAGGCTGTTGCTGCACGAACATATTTACAAAAGTTAAGGGAATCGAGCCTTCCGGATTGGCATAACCATAAGTTGAAACCTTGACCTGATTATTGGCCAGCTTTTGAAAAGTCCAATCCCCCTGATAATCGGTCAAACGCACATAATTCGGATTTAAGGGATAACCGGTCTGAATGGCTTTATTCTTGATACTAATCTGTCCATTGGCTTGCTTGATCATCTTGCCCTGTACAATCAGGTCGCGGTCTTTTAACGGAAATGGAAAATCCAGCACCATATACAAGGTAAATTCGCCTTTTTTATCATCACGTGATAAGACCTTGATGCTGCCCATATAAGGCACCCATTGCACGGCATGCTCGATATCCAGAATCAGCGACACGGCATTTTCAATTGGTGCATGGTAGGTAGTTTCTGCCTTATATAGAAAGACCGGATTCTGCTGATCCTGATAGGTCCAGACCTTGATATTATTTTTATCAATACTCAGTTTGGTATTCTCGGCCGGCTTTGCCTGCGCAATGGCACCAAGCGCCACTGCACAGAGCAGGAAAATCATTTTTTGCATTTTATTATTCGTCTTATTTTCGTTTTAGATCTTTTTTATAAATGATTTTGACTGGATTTTAAACCTGAATATCGTTAAAACCCAGCACGTCTTTCATGTCATATTTACGCGCTTCACGACCTACGACCCAGGCAGCAGCACGTACTGCACCGCTGGCAAAGTTCATGCGGTTGGTGGCTTTATGGGTAATTTCCACACGTTCACCATCAGCAATAAACATGGCGGTATGTTCACCGACGATATCACCACCACGAATGGTCTGGAAACCAATGCTTTGACGCTCACGCGGACCGGTATGACCTTCGCGGCAGTACACAGCGTCTTCTTTTAAGTCACGACCCAAAGTTTCCGCAATCGCCTCACCCCACATCAAAGCTGTACCCGATGGCGCATCTACTTTGTGACGGTGATGTGCTTCAATCACTTCGATATCAACCGTATCGCCAAATACTTTAGAGGCCAGTTCAAGCAGTTTGATCGAAACGTTCACACCCACTGAATAATTCGCTGCATAAACCACAGGGGTTTCAGCTGCTGATTCATCTAAATAAGCTTTTTGCTCATCATTCATCCCCGTGGTACCAATCACGATGGCAACACCTGCTTCACGGCAAATTTTCAGATGATTGACGGTCGCTGCCGGTGCGGTGAAATCAATCACGACATCACAGTTTTTGACCACCTCTGCAAGACTACCCACCACCTTGACACCGACTGCACCAATCCCGGCAAGTTCGCCCGCATCTGCGCCTAATAGGGTACTTTCAGGGCGTTCTACTGCAGCTGCCAATTGATAACCGGCTTCATGCACAGCCTGAATGAGGATACGCCCCATACGGCCGCCTGCACCCAAGATTCCAATGCGTGGTGTAGCTGACATAACATAGTCCTGATGTTGATCCAAAATTGCTCTTACTATAGCAAAACTGCGGAATAACACTAAGATGCATTGCATAAAAATCAATGAAAATACTAAAAGAGTGAAACCACTGATATTGATAAGTGTTTCAATCCGGTCTTTGGAATTATGGGCTAGATCTCATCCAGGTCGTCGGATATGGATCAATAGTACGCATGAACCTAACCGTTATCAAAAAGCAGCTTTCAAATCAGATGGAGAACATTCAAGCTTCGGGGGCAGATTAGGATCCTTTCAATTCAGCTCAGCTTATCTCTCACTGAAGCGATGAACCTAAGTCACTTAGGAATGATCTACACAATTTTGAAAATTTTTCCACTTAAGGTACTTTGAAAGCACATCTCAAAACTGGGACGAATATCTTCACCATCTACAGTGATATGTTTTATATTGGAATGAGATTGTGTTTTAGAAAAATGATGATCGACTGTTGCTTGAATAGCGTGTTGAGCCCCAAACTGATCCTTCACACTGATACTTTGTTTAAGCATATCTATACCTTTAATAATAGTTAAAGTGGCAAAATATCCACTAAAAATTTGATGTTTCTTAATTTTATCTTTAAATAACTTTATGATTTAGCTTAAATAATTGATTTAGAGAAGTATAGAATGTACGGCCATCTAAGTTTAAATCTACCTCAACTCCAGATGAAAGAAGAACTCTTTTACCCACTTCAATTCTTTTTAAACCCTGACGTGTATTTTGCATTTTATTGAGAGGAATTAATGAAACAATAATTTCAGTACCATTTTTAGATTTTGCAATTAAATCATTTATTTTTAACAACTTGAATCCTGTTTTTCTAAAGATTTTTCCAATTTGGAAAATAACTTAAAATTAAATTTTGAACGATAAAAAAAGCACTTATTAAGTGCTTTTTTTACTGTTTATTCTTGCTTAGATAGCAACAATATTTACAGCATTCGGTCCTTTTTGACCTTGAGCTACACTGAATTCAACCAGTTGGCCTTCCATTAAGGTTTTAAAACCTGAACTCGCAATTTCGCTGAAATGAGCAAAAACATCTGGACCTGATTCTTGTTGAATAAAACCAAAACCTTTAGTTTCGTTGAACCACTTTACAGTACCTTTAACAACATTTGAGTTTGACATAATATATCCTACTAATTTTTTAATAATTTTTAGTCAATTTATTGACTGAATATAACTTTGAAATAATAAAGAATGAGACTTAAAATCTGAAAAAAACGAAGGATTATGACTAAAACTGCGATACTTAAAGAAGATTTACCGAAACAAGACTTTTTTCTAGTTAAGTTAACTATACACGAAAAATTTAATTAATCAAGTTTTCTTATATATATATTTATTTTATTTATTAAAAAATGAAATTTTAAAAATTTATAGTGATTTCAACAAGATTAAGCTTTCATTGTCATGATAATAAAATAAGAGTATTCTGCTGTACTGGTAAATTTGATAAGTAATGAATGCGATTATATAGCTCGGTAATAACAATATTGGCCTTTTTAATTTCGGCAATGATGCTTTTTTCTCACTTACAAAATATCTATCACCCTCCAAATTTGGACTCATACTTTCTATTTAGATAGTCAAATATAAAAACAGAAACCGCTTTTTAGGCGGTTTTTATGTTTAAGCGATACCTATCAAACAATAAGATAACTATCAACTAATAAATAGCATCTTCTAATCTAACCTGAGTTCGATGAAATATTTTAGCTTTTTAGCAAGTTTTGGAAAGTTGGCTTATTTGGATTTAAGCAATAAGCCACTATAGCAGCCATAATATTCACCATAAAGTTATTCACCGAACGATGAC